>JBBIGX010000019.1:3830-11705 GCA_037447315.1 Gallionellaceae bacterium
CTCGGCGGTCTCTTCGCCGGTGGCGCTGTCGGACTGTGCCTGCCCGGCGACGAATTCGGCCAGGTCGCCCTGCGCCAGCACGCCCATGCAGGTGAGCTTGTAGCGCGCCATGCGGATCTGCGCGAACGGGATGAACAGGCCCAGCGTGAGCACGATGCCGAGCAGGTTGGTGAGACTGATCTTCACGTAGGGCCAGACCTCCATGCGGCAGTAGAGGTCATGTTCGCCGAGGCCGGTGGCGCTCCAGATCATGTTGGGCAGGCCGACCGCGAGCCAGGCCGCCACGAACAGGAAGGCCAGCGGCAGCAGGATGAGTATCAGCGGCAAGCCGAGTGCGCTGAACACGCCGGCCAGCACGACCGCGACGACCATCATGCCCAGCGCCTGCAGGTAGAGCTTGTAGAACGCCCCGGCCGTGCCGTCGAAGCGGAAGAAGGTATCGCCGAAGCGGCTGTTGTTGTGCTGATATTGCTTGATCTGGTAATGCGTGAACGGCGCCAGCAGGTACAGCGTCAGCACGCTGAGGAGGGGCAGCAGCAGGAACACCGCATACGCCGCACCGTCGCCGCCGGCGAAGCCGAAGCGCAGGCCGCGATAGCTGCTGTTGTACAGTCTGAAACGCAAGGAGCGCACGATGAGCCAGGGCATGACGGCCATGATGAGCAGGAAGATCAGGATCCCCAGCACCGGATTCAGGTTGCCCGCCACGGTGTACACCACCAGCAGCGCGAACGCGATCAACCGCCCCTTGAGGATAGCGATGGGCGTGCCGTGGTATTCGAAGCTGGCGCCGTCCAGCCGCGTGTTGCGGTAGAAATACTGCAGCCGCCGCACCTTGGCCCAGGCGCTGTAGATGCCCAGCGTAAGGATGGTCAGCAGCAGGTTGACGATCCAGATCCTGAAATATTCCCAGCCTTCGCCGCCGAATTCGAACGCATGTTCCTGTCGTTCCTGCATGTCGCCTCCCTGACCATATGGTGGACGCCCCTCGCGGAAGCGCCCGCGCACTATATCCATGGCAGGATGAAAAGACGATAGGCCGGACGGCCTATATACCGGCCCATACCCCAATGCAACAGGGCAGCCGAAGCTGCCCTGTTGCACGTCACCCCCGCTTCAGGCGGGGATCAGTCTTCCCAATCCGGATAGTTGGGGATGCGCACGGTGTCCTCGTCGAACACGCCCTTCTTGGCCTGGGTGTGACAGGCGTCGCAATAGCTCAGCGACTTCACCTCCTTGTTGCCCTTGACCATCTTCTCCGGGATCTCGTGGTGCTTGCGCTTGATGTAACGCACCTCGGTGATGCGCAGCGGCGCTTCGCCGTTCTCGGTAGCCTTGGCGATCTTGCGCGCACGCTTGTAGAACGACTTCTCCGCCGCGTTCTCCAGCGCGAAGTCGCGCACTTCCTTCAGCGTGTCGGCATCCAGCTCGGCGTTCTCGCCGAAGTGGTCGGCCAGTGCCTTTTCGTCCAGCAGCTTCTTCCAGGATTGCGAAGGCAGCAGGCCGGGCGGGTAGGCGAAGTGGCAGGAACCGCACTCCTCCTGCCAGGCAGCGTTCTGCACCGGATTCACCTCGTTCTGGCGCCAGATGGTGCCGAGCCAGGTCCACACCGACTCTTCGGCCTGCGCCGCGCCGGTCGCGCCCAGCAACGCCAGCAGCAGGATCATGGATTTCATCTTGTTTTGCATATTTCGTTCTCCGGGATTATTGAGCCAGCAGGAAGGTCAGGAAATCGGCCTTCTCCTGCGCAGTGCATTCACGGCCCCAAGCGTCCTTGCAATTGCGCTTGAACCACTTCTCGATCTTCTTCACGTCGGTGAAACGCTCGGCATTCACCTTGCGCGACATCGGCTCGATCACCTTGCCGGTGGTGTGATGCTTGCCCGGCTTGCTGAAGTCGGTGCCGTGGCAGGTGGCGCAGGACATCTTCTCGCCCTCCACCACCTCTTCGCGCGTCCAGTTCTTCTTGCCCTTGGCCGCATCGGGTGTCTTCGCGCCCTCGCTCTGGTAGCGTGCCAGCAGTTCGTCGCTGGCCGGGGTGGCCGCCGCAGGCAGGGCGACACACAGCCCCAGCAACATGAACATCACAGTGCTCTTCTTCATGGCGTTCTCTCCTTTACCAGGCAATCTTGACGGCGGCGATCATGCCGTAGGCGCCGGCCATGCCCATGCCGGCATGACTCACCGGCACGCTGGAACCGGCCGACTTGGCGGTGGCATAAGCCATCAGCGCGGCGCCGGTCACGCCGAGGATGACGTGCAGGTTGTCCGGATCGGTCAGGCCGTCTTCCAGATGGAAATCGTCCCAGTGGTAATACAGGCCGGTCGCCACGGTGGCGGCGGCCAGCGCCACCGTGGTCTTGGCCAGCTTGGCGTGCGTGCCGTTGGTCTCGCGCGGGGGCGGGACATAACCCGGCGGGCAGGATTCTTCGCAGCCTTCGCCCGGCGCGGTCGCGCCGGTGGCGAGCGCGGTGGCGATGGTCGCCAGGCCCAGCACCATGTGGGCCTTGCCGCCGGTCAGCCAGGATTCCTCGAACGCCGGCTGTGCGGCCGGCACGGTCACGGCCGGGCTCTTCTCGGCCGTGACCACGCTGTCGTTGGCGGCCAGCATCAGCGGCAGCGCGCGCTGGGCATAGGTCTGTGCCGGGGTGGACAGATCCAGCGGCGCTTCCTGCGCCGTCGCCAGCCCGGCCCAGGCCAGCAGCGCCGCGCCCGCGAACATCGTTCTGAAACGGTGATTCACTTGCATGACTTCCTCCTTTTGGTAAATCGAGACTGCTTGATGTTGAAGACTCAAACCTGCTCTTCTGCTGGCACCTTGCGCTTCATGCCAGTGATCATCGCCCGCACCAGGTTCTCGCGGTGCTGGATGCTGCCGCTCGCCACCCCCAGCAGGTGCAGCGGAATGAGCAGCAAAGCCACGTTCACGAAGAAGTCGTGCGCGTGGCGGAAGAAGTAGGCCGTATCGTCGCTGACGCTATTCGCCAGGAACAGCAGCGGCCCTTCGAAATCGATCACCGCCAGCGTGATCAGCCCGGAGACGAAGATGGCCAGCAGCACGCCGAGCAGCGCGAACACCATCAGCGCCCCGGCCGGGTTATGGCCGTAGTAATGCGCCGGATGCCCGCCGCGCAGGGAGCGCACATAGGCCAGCGTCTCCTGCGGCGTGAAGAGGAAAGATTTGAAGCGCGCATAGGGGCTGCCGATGAAACCCCATACGAGACGGAAGACCACCAGCGCCAGCAGCGCATAACCCAGCCATACATGCAGCGCCAGCTGGTGCATCTCGGCCGACACATAAGCTGCGGCGAAACCCGCCACCAGCGACCAGTGGAACAGGCGGACCGGCACATCCCAGACCCTGACTTGTGTAGTTTGCATTTCGGGCATATCTGCTCTGCTTTTTGAAAAACGGGCGCGATTCTAATGAGGAATCCGAATTTGCAAAGTTGACAAACGGGGAGACTTCATTTAGCCGCCGGGTGCCGCTCGCGACGCCCGGGGCTCCGACAGGACCATCGGGAAAAGGTTCACGCAGGGGCGAAAAAGGCCTGGCGCCGCGGCTCAGGCGGGAAGAGCGAGCTTGCGGAAATCCTCAGCCGGCATCGGCCGGCCGAAATGGTAGCCTTGGAAGATGCCGCAGCCGTAGCGGTGCAGCAAGGTGAACTGCTCGGCCGTCTCCACCCCCTCGGCCACCACGTCCAGCTCGAAGTTCATGCCGAGGTCGACGATGGCCATCACCATCACCTGGTCGGCATTGTCGCGCACGATGCCGCGCACGAAGCTCTGGTCGATCTTGAGCTGGTCCAGCGGCAGCTGCTTGAGGTGCGACAGCGAGGAATAGCCGGTGCCGAAATCGTCCATGGAGAGTCCGACACCGAATTCCTTCAGCGCCTTCATCTTGGTCACGGAATCCGCCACATCCTCCAGCAGCAGGCTCTCGGTGAGTTCCAGCTTGAGCGAGGTGGGCGCGATGCCATGCCGCATCACCGCCGCCTGCACCTGCCTGCGGCGCTTCACCCGCACATTGACCTACACCTTGACCACCCCCAGATGCACGTCGGAATCGACATTCACCTGGTAATCCGTGCCCGAGACCAGCGGGGTAACGCAGCTGATGGCCGGCATAGGTATCGCCCGCGTCGTTGGAATCGTAATGGCCGCTGCGGCTGAACACCCCGGCGCGCAACAGCAGGAATCGCGTGGTCAGGCTCATCGCATCACCCGAGGAATCTCACCGCCTCGTCTGCAGGCAGCGGCGGGCTGAACAGATAGCCTTGGTATTCCTCGCACTGCAGCGACTGGATGAAGGCCAGCTGCCCCGGCTGCTCCACGCCTTCCGCCACCACCTTCATCCCCATGGCATGCGCCAGCGCGGCGGTGGCGCTGACGATGCTGCGGTCGTTGGGGTCGCTGGCGATGTCGCGCACGAAGGACTGGTCGATCTTGATCGTGTGCACGGGCAACATCTTCAGGCGGCTGAGCGAGGAGTAGCCGGTGCCAAAATCGTCCAGCGCGAGCTGGAAGCCGGCGGTGTTCAGGCGCGTCAGCACGTCGCCGTGGTCGATGGCCGATTCCATCAGCATGCTCTCGGTCAGCTCCAGTTCGAGGTAGCGCGGCTCCAACCCGGCCTCGCGCACGATGCGCTGGATGCGCTCGACCAGGTCGCCGTGCTGGAACTGGGCGACCGACAGGTTGACCGCGACCGGCACGATGGCGCGCCCGGTCGACTGCCACAAACGCTGCTGCAGCACGGCCTGGCGCAGCACCCAGTCGCCGATCTCATTGATGAGGCCGGTCTGCTCGGCGACCGGGATGAACACCGCCGGCGAGATGAAGCCGAACTCCGGATGCTTCCAGCGCAGCAATGCCTCCATGCCCAGCACGAGGTTGTCGGTGCAGGCCACCTTGGGCTGGTAGTACAGCATGAGCTGCTGGTCGATGGCGGCGCGCAGGTCGTTCTCCAGCCGCAGGCGCTCCACCGCCTTGCGGTTCATCTGTTCCTCGTAGAAGGCGAAGCGGTTGCGCCCCTCCTCCTTGGCGCGATACATCGCCAGGTCGGCATTGCGCATCAGCTGCACCGGGGTGTTGCCGTCATCCGGACATACGGTGATGCCGATGCTGGGTGTGATGTGCATATGGTAGCCATCGATCTCGAAATCGTCGGCGAAGTTGGCGATCATCTTCTCCGCGACGAAGGCCGCTTCCGCCTCGCTTTCGATGTCGGTGAGCAGCGCGATGAACTCGTCGCCGCCCAGGCGCGCCAAGGTGTCGGCACGGCGCAGGCAGATGCGCAAGCGGTCGGACACCTGCTTCAGCAACTCGTCCCCCACATCGTGGCCGAGCGAGTCGTTGATGTTCTTGAAGTGGTCGAGGTCGATGAACAGCATGGCCAGCTTGCTGCCGTGGCGTTCGGCGTGCGCCACGCCCTGCTCCACGCGGTCCGCCAGCAGGTTGCGGTTGGGCAGACCGGACAGGCTGTCGTAATTGGCCAACCGCAGCATGCGCTCTTCCTCGCGCTTGCGTTCGGTGATGTCGACGAACACGCCGATGAAGTGGGTGATTATCCCCTGCTCGTCGCGCACGGTGCTGATGGTCAGCCACTCGGGGAATATCTCGCCGTTCTTGCGCCGGTTCCATATCTCGCCACGCCACACATCCTTGTCCAGCAGTTCCTGCCACATGGCGTGATAGAACTGCGGCGACTGGCGGCCCGAGGCCATGATCTTCGGATCCTGTCCGCGCACCTCCTCCTCGGTGTAGCCGGTGATCGCGGTGAAAGCGCGGTTGACCGTGACCACCTTGTTGCCGGCGTCGGTAACGATGATGGCCTCGCTGTTCTGCTCGAACACCTTGGCCGCCAGCTTCAACCCGGCCTCGGCCTCGCGCCGCTGGCGGATCTCGCGCGTCAGGTGCTCCACCATGTCGTGGATGGCCTGGCTCAGGTGGCCGACCTCGTCCTCGCGCCGTTGCAGCGGCACATCGTATTGCAGATCGCCCGCCGCAATCTTCTCCGCCGCCTGGCTGATGCGGCGTATCGGCCCCGCAATGCGCCCCGCCATCAGCCAGGTCAGCCAGGTGAAGAACAGGCCGACCAAGGCACCCACCAGCAGGATGTGCCGTTGCAGGGTACGCGAGGGGGCGAAGGCGGTGGTGATGTCCTCGCGCACCACGACACTCCAGCCGAAACCTTTGTAGTCGCGGTAACCGGCGGAACGCGCGTAGCCGACCAGGTAGGTCTTGCCATCCTTGAAACGCTCCAGATGGTAGCCGCTGCGGCTCCCGCCCTTGACTGCGGTCGCCGTGAGCGGCGCGAGGTCGCCGAAATCGCCCCAGGCATGTTCCTTGCCGGACAGCACCTTGCCGTCGTTGGAGAGCAGGAAGATGTCCTGCCCCGGTGTCTTCTTGCTGTCCAGCGCCTCGGACGCCCAGCTCCAGTAGATATGGCCGCACAGCACGCCGAGCAGCTTGTTCCGGTGGTCGAACACCGGCGAGGCCACGTCCACCAGGTAGAACGTCTCGCCGCTGGGATTGGGCAGCAGCTTGGCCAGCAGCAGCGCATCATGCACATCGCCGATGTAATCGCCCTTGCGCCCCTCGGTACACCACGGCCGCTTGGACAAGTTCTTGCCTTCGAGATAACCGCCTGTCCCCACCAGCCCGGTGCCGTCCGGTCCGCAGAAGCCGATCCAGGCATAGGCGTCAAAGTTCTTCTGCAGGCGCTCCATCAGCTCGCGCTTGCGCGACACGGAGACTTTCGGGTCGCGCATCTCGTCCAGCAGCGCCGCGTTGCGGATCTCGCGGCTGCGCTCGTACATGCCGCGATCCAGCACATCCAGCGCGGCCTGCGCGCGGCGCACGAAGGCCTCTCCCTGGTCCTGCTCGATCTGCTGTTTGCTGGTATAGGCGGCGTAGAAACTCAGCGCCGTGGAAAGCAGCAGCACGATCGCACCGATGGCCAGACTGATCTCGGCACGCAGACTGCGGCGCGGGTCGAACGCGCTGAAAATGCTCACTTGATTTCCCCTCCCGTGACGCTCAACTGGCGTCTTTGACGGCATATTACAGGAATGCCCGGAGGCCCTATATTCCTTCGCCCTGCAGGATGTACCGGGAGGCGCATTGGTCGGCTACTGCAGCAAACCCTCGAAGGCTTCTATCGTACAAGGTTTCCCGAACAGATAGCCCTGGAAGTTGTGGCAACCGCGCAGCTCCAGGAATTCCTGTTGCTCCGGCGTCTCCACGCCCTCGGCGATCACGTTCAGGCCCAGCGCCTGGGTCATGGCGATGATGGTCTGCACGATGGCGGCGTCGTTAGGGTCGCTGGTGATGTCGCGCACGAAACTCTGGTCGATCTTGATCTGGTCCAGCGGCAGACGCTTGAGGTATTGCAGCGAGGAGTAGCCGGTGCCGAAGTCGTCCATGGAAAAGCTGATGCCCATCAGCTTGAGCTCGCGCATCTTGGCGATGGCGTCCTCCACATCCAGCAGCACGGTGCTCTCGGTCAGCTCCAGCTTGAGCAGCGAGGGGCGCGCGCCGGTCTCCAGCAGCACGCGGCGCACCTGGTCGACGAAATCCGCCTTGCGGAACTGCTTGGCGCTGACGTTGACCGCCAGCGTCAGGTCGCGCGTCAGCGCGTTCTGCTGCCAGACCTTGAGCTGCAGGCAGGCAGTGCGCAGCGCCCACAGTCCCATCGCCACGATCTGCCCGGTCTCTTCCGCCAGCGGGATAAACTCGGCGGGAGACATCAGGCCGCGCTGCGGATGCTTCCAGCGCATCAGCACCTCGGCACCGAGCGGGCGCTGCCGGGCGTCCACCTGCACCTGATAGTAAAGCTGCAGCTGCTGTTCGCGGATGGCGATGTCGAGTTCGCCT
>JBBIGX010000020.1:0-6747 GCA_037447315.1 Gallionellaceae bacterium
GGAGTTCTGCGCCAACGGTTTGCGCCAGATCGCCGGCAGTGCCGGCGCCGAGCAGATCGGTGCGCTGGCTACCGGCAATTCCACGCTGGAAGAGATGTACCTGTTGCAGAAACTGATGCGGGGCATGGGCAGCGACAACATCGATTTCCGTCTGCGCCAGAGCGACTTCTCCGCCGACGGCAAGATGCAGGGCGCGCCATGGCTGGGCATGTCCATCGCGGACATCGGCAAGGCCGATCGTCTCCTCATCGTCGGCAGCTTCCTGCGCAAGGACCACCCGCTGCTGGCCGCACGCATCCGCCAGGCGGTGAAGCGCGGCGCGCAGGTCAGCGTGATCCATTCCGCGGATGACGACCTGCTGATGAAGGTGGCACACAAGGCCATCGTCCCGCCGGGCGCGCTGGTCGAGGCCTTGAGCAAGGTCGCGCAGGGCGTCGCCGCCAAACAATCCGACGGCATCGCCGGCAGCCTCGCCAGTGGTGAACGCGTGGCCGTGCTGCTTGGCAATTTTGCGCAACAGCATCCGCAAGCCGCGCAGTTGCAAGCACTGGCGCAGCAGATCGCGCAGGCGACCCGGGGCAGGTTCGGCTTCCTCACCGAAGCGGCCAACACCGTGGGGGGGTATCTGGCGCATGCCGTGCCGTCCGGCAATGGCCTGAACGCCGCCGCCATGCTGGCCGCGCCGCGCAAGGCCTACGTGCTGCTCAATGTCGAGCCGGAACTGGATTGCGCCGATGCGCAACAGGCGATGGCCGCGATGCGGTCCGCCGATCTGGTGATCGCCATGTCCGCCTACAAGCATGGTGCGACCGATTATGCCGACGTGCTGCTGCCGATCGCGCCGTACATCGAGACCTCGGGCACCTTCGTCAGCGCCGAAGGCCGTGTGCAGAGCTTCAAGGGCGCGGTGAAACCGCAAGGCGAAGCGCGCCCGGCGTGGAAGGTGCTGCGTGTGTTGGGCAACCTGCTCAAGGTCGACGGTTTCGGCTATGAGACTTCGGAGCAGGTGCGCGACGAAGCGCTGCAAGGCATGGATGTCGCGGCCCGCCTCAACAACACTATCGCCGGCGTCGAGAGCAAGACGTTCACCGTCAGCGGTCTGCAGCGTGTAGCCGATGTGCCGATCTATGCGACCGATGCCGTGGTGCGCCGTTCCGCGCCGCTGCAGGCCACCGCCGATGCGGCGCGCCCGCGTGTCGGGTTGAACGCGAAGGAAATGGCCAAGCTCGGCCTGCAAGCCGGTGCGCAAGCCAAGGTGGCGCAAGGCGCGGGCAGCGTGGTGCTGGAGGTCGCGCTGGATGACGGGCTGCCGGAGGGGGTGGCGCGCGTGGCGGCCGGCCATCCGGCGACGGCCGTGCTGGGTGCGATGTTTGGAACGATCACAGTGGAGCGCGCATGATGGAACTGCTGCAAACCGTACATCAGATGGGCGAGGACCTGCTCGGGGCGGCCTGGCTGCCGGTGTGGACCGTGGTCAAGATCCTCGCCATCGTATTGCCCATCATGGGGAGCGTCGCCTATTACACGCTGGCCGAGCGCAAGGTGCTGGGCTTCATGCAGGTGCGTCCGGGTCCCAACCGCGTCGGCTATTGGGGCCTGCTGCAGCCGGTCGCCGACGGCATCAAGTTGCTGCTGAAAGAAGTGATCGTTCCCAGTCAGGCGAACAAGTTCCTGTTCCTCGCTGCACCGGTGATGGCGCTGGTGCCGGCACTGGCGGCTTGGGCGGTGGTGCCGTTCTTCGATGGCGGAACACTGGCCGACGTGAACGCCGGCCTGCTCTACCTGCTGGCGATGACCTCGCTCGGCGTGTACGGCATCATCATCGCGGGCTGGGCGTCCAACTCCAAGTACGCCTTCCTCGGTGCGTTGCGCTCCGCCGCGCAGATCGTGTCCTACGAGCTGGCCATGGGTTTCGCGCTGGTGTGCGTGCTGCTCGCCGCGCAGAGCATGAACCTGGGCGACATCGTGCGCGGCCAGCAGAGCGAATACGGCCTGTTCGGCTGGTACTGGGTGCCGCTGCTGCCGATGTTCGTGGTGTACTTCATCGCCGGGGTGGCCGAGACCAACCGCTCGACGTTCGACCTGGGCGTGGACGAGGGTGGCATCGTCGCCGGTTTCCACACTGAATATTCCGGCATGGGTTTCGCGCTGTTCTTCCTTGCCGAATACGCCAACATGATCCTGATCTCGGCGTTGACCGTGGTGTTTTTCCTCGGTGGTTACCTGAACCCGTTCCACGGCTGGGGCGTTCTGGGCGAACTGACCGACAACATCCCGGGACTGGTCTGGATGCTGGCCAAGATGTCCATCTTCCTGTTCATCTTCCTGTGGCTGCGCGCAACCTTTCCGCGCTACCGCTATGACCAGTTGATGCGTCTCGGCTGGAAAGTGTTCATCCCGCTGACCCTGATCTGGGTCGTGGTGGTCGCTGCCTGGATGCAGACGTCGTGGTGGGTATGGTGAGAGGCAGGGGACAGTCAATGAACAAGCTGATCAATTTCTTCAAGCGCTTTCTGATGCTGGAGCTGTTCCAGGGCATGTCGGTCACGGGGCGCTATTTCTTTGCGCGTCACATCACCGTCGAATATCCCGACGAGAAAACGCCGCAGGGTTTCCGCTTCCGCGGCCTGCACGCGCAGCGTCGCTATCCCAACGGCGAAGAGCGCTGCATCGCGTGCAAACTGTGCGAGGCGGTGTGCCCGGCGCTGGCGATCAAGATCGAGGTGGCCGAGCGCGCCGACGGTTCGCGCCGCACCACACGGTACGATATCGACCTGACCAAGTGCATCTTCTGCGGTTTCTGCGAAGAGTCCTGCCCGGTCGATGCTATCGTCGAGACGCGCATCTACGAATATCACGGCGAGAACCGCGGCGACCTGTACTACACCAAGGACCGCCTGCTGGCCGTGGGCGACGCGAACGAGGCGCAGATCGCCAAGGATCGCGCGCTGGACGCGAAATACCGCTAAGGAAGGAAGCTGCATGAACTTCGAAACCATCCTGTTCTACCTGTTCGCCGCCGTAACGGTGCTGGCTGCGCTGCGCGTCATCTCCGCGCGCAACCCGCTGCACGCGGTGCTGTTCCTGGTGCTCGCCTTCGTCAGCAGCGCCGGCATCTGGCTGCTGCTGGAAGCCGAGTTCCTCGCCATCGCGCTGGTGCTGGTGTATGTCGGCGCGGTGATGGTGCTGTTCCTGTTCGTGGTGATGATGCTGGACATCAACATCGAACGCCTGCGCAAGGGCTTCCTGCAATGGCTGCCGGTGGGCGCGCTGCTGGCCGGCCTGATCGTGGTGCAGATGGTGTGGGTGCTGGGCGACAAGACCACCTCCGCCGGCATGCAGGCGGTGAAGCATGCGGCCGACTACAGCAACACCAAAGAACTGGGGCGCCTGATCTACACCGACTACGTCTATCCGTTCGAGCTGGCCGCGGTGCTGTTGCTGGTCGCCATGGTGGCCGCCATCGCGCTGACTTTCCGCCGCCGCCGCGACTCGCGCAAGCAGGACGTGAGCTGGCAGGTCAACGTCAAGCGCAACGACCGCGTGCGCATCGTCTCCGTACCTTCCGCGAAGGAGCAGGGGACGTCCTTCAACGGGGCCGCAGAAGCCCATACCGCCGATTGAGCAGGGGAGAGCGACATGTCTAGTCTGGGACTTTCACATTTTCTGGTGCTGGGGGCGGTGCTGTTCGCCATCAGCGTGGTCGGCATCTTCCTCAACCGCAAGAACCTGATCGTGCTGCTGATGGCCATCGAGCTGATGCTGCTGGCGGTGAACACCAACTTCATCGCGTTCTCGCATTACCTGAACGACGTGCACGGGCAGATCTTCGTGCTCTTCATCCTCACCGTGGCGGCGGCCGAAGCAGCTATCGGCCTCGCCATCCTGGTGGTGCTGTTCCGCAATCTGCGCACCATCAACGTGGATGAACTCGGTACCCTGAAAGGTTGATGCCCATGGACATGAAGACACTGTATCTGGTCGTACCCCTGGCACCGCTGCTCGGCGCGATCGCGGCTGGCCTGTTCGGCAAGTGGCTGGGCCGCACCTGGTCGCACCGCATCACCATCGCGCTGGTCGGCGTGGCCTTCGCCGCCTCCGTCGCCATCTACCAGGACGTGATGGCGGGCAACACCTTCAACGGCCCGGTCTACACCTGGCTGACTTCGGGCGACACCAGCTTCCAGGTCGGTTTCCTGATCGACAAGCTGACCGTGATGATGATGCTGGTGGTGACTTTCGTCTCGCTGATGGTGCATATCTACACCATCGGCTACATGGAAGAGGATCCCGGCTACACCCGCTTCTTCAGCTACATCTCGCTGTTCACCTTCTCCATGCTGATGCTGGTGATGGCCAACAACTTCATGCAGCTGTTCTTCGGCTGGGAAGCGGTGGGCCTGGTGTCCTACCTGCTGATCGGCTTCTGGTACACGCGCCCCACGGCGATCTACGCCAACCTGAAAGCCTTTCTGGTCAACCGCGTCGGCGATTTCGGCTTCCTGCTCGGCATCGGCCTGGTGCTGATGGTGTTTGGCACGCTGGATTACGCCGCCGTGTTCGCCAACGCGCACAATTACGCCAACGACATCGCGCCCATCCCGGGCGTGAGCTGGAACCTGCTCACCACCATCTGTATCCTGCTGTTCATCGGTGCGATGGGCAAGAGCGCGCAGTTCCCGCTGCACGTGTGGCTGCCCGATTCGATGGAAGGTCCGACCCCGATCTCCGCGCTGATCCACGCTGCGACCATGGTGACCGCCGGTATCTTCATGGTGGCGCGCATGTCGCCGCTGTTCGAGCTGTCCGATACCGCGCTGTCCTTGGTCATGGTCATCGGCGCCATCACCGCGCTGTTCATGGGTTTCCTCGGCATCATCCAGAACGACATCAAGCGCGTGGTGGCTTACTCCACCCTGTCCCAGCTCGGCTACATGACCGTGGCGCTGGGCGCGTCGGCCTACTCGGTGGCGGTGTTCCACCTGATGACGCACGCCTTCTTCAAGGCGCTGCTGTTCCTTGCCGCCGGTAGCGTGATCATCGCCATGCACCACGACCAGGATATCCGCAACATGGGCGGCCTGAAGAAATACATGCCCATCACCTGGATCACCTCGCTCATCGGTTCGCTGGCGCTGATCGGCACCCCGTTCTTCTCCGGCTTCTACTCCAAGGATTCCATCATCGAGGCGGTCGGGCTGTCGCATCTGGCCGGCTCAGGTTTCGCCTATTTCTGCGTGGTCGCCGGCGTGTTCGTCACCGCCTTCTACTCCTTCCGCATGTACTTCCTGGTGTTCCACGGCGAGGAGCGTTTCGGCAAGGCGCACCACGGCCACGACGATCATCACGACGATGGGCACCACCACGGCCTGGCGCCGGGGCAGAAGCCGCATGAGACCCCGTGGGTGGTCACCCTGCCGCTGGTGCTGCTGGCCATCCCCTCGGTGCTGATCGGGTTCATCGCCATTGAGCCTATGCTGTACGGCGGCTGGTTCGGCGATGCCATCTTCATCGCCGAGAACCATCCGGCCATGCACGAGCTGCACGAAGAGTTCCACGGCGCGTTCGCCATGGCACTGCATGCGCTGACCACGCTGCCGTTCTGGCTGGCCGTGGGCGGCGTGGCGACGGCCTGGTACTTCTACATGAAGCGCCCGGACATCCCGGCCGCGATCCAGAAGAAGTTCCAGTTCCTCTACACCGTGCTGGACCAGAAGTACTACTTCGACCGCTTCAACGACTGGTTCTTCGCCGGCGGCGCGCGCTGTGCCAGCCGTGCATTGTGGAAGTTCGGCGACGTGAAGCTGATCGACGGCTTCTTCGTCAACGGCTCGGCCAGGCTGGTCGGTATGTGCTCCGGCATCCTGCGCGGCTTCCAGACCGGTTACGTCTATCACTACGCATTCTGGATGATCCTGGGCGTGTCGCTGCTGCTGACCGTGCGCACCTGGTTCTAACGAGGCAACCCTGACAAAGAGCTGAAGGAACAAGCATGATTTTCGGATACCCTATCTTGAGCGTCGTCATCTGGTTGCCCATCGTGTTCGGCGCACTGGTGCTGGCCACGGGCAACGACCGCAACGCACCGCTGGCGCGCATCATCGCGCTGGTCGGCGCGGTGCTCGGCTTCCTCGTCACCCTCCCGCTGTACACCGGCTTCGACCGCATGACCAGCGCCATGCAGTTCGTCGAGATGAAGAACTGGATCACCCAGTTCAACATCCACTACCACCTCGGTGTCGACGGCATCTCCATGCCGCTCATCCTGCTCAACGCCTTCTTCACCGTGATCGTGGTGATCGCCGGCTGGCAGGTGATCGAGAAGCGCGTGGCGCAGTACATGGCCTGCTTCCTCATCATGTCCGGCCTCATCAACGGCGTGTTCGCCGCACTGGATGCGGTGCTGTTCTACGTGTTCTGGGAGGCCATGCTGATCCCGATGTTCCTCATCATCGGCGTGTGGGGCGGCCCCAACCGCGTGTATGCGGCGATCAAGTTCTTCCTCTACACGCTGCTCGGTTCGCTGCTGATGCTGGTCGCGCTGCTCTACCTGTACTTCCAGTCGGGCAGCTTGGCCATCCTCGACTACCACCAGCTGCCGCTGGGCATGACCGCGCAGATCCTGCTCTTCATCGCCTTCTTCATGGCCTTCGCCGTCAAGGTGCCGATGTTCCCGGTGCACACCTGGTTGCCTGACGCCCACGTGGAAGCGCCCACCGGCGGTTCCGTGGTGCTGGCCGCCATCAT
>JBBIGX010000020.1:6774-11054 GCA_037447315.1 Gallionellaceae bacterium
GCTTCTCCATGCCCATCGCGCCGGACGCTAGCCATGAGCTGGCCGGCTTCATGATCGCGCTGTCACTGATCGCCGTGGTGTACATCGGCCTGGTCGCGCTGACCCAGCCCGACATGAAGAAACTGGTGGCGTATTCCTCCATCTCGCACATGGGCTTCGTCACCCTCGGCTTCTTCATCTTCAACGCCTACGGCATGGAAGGCGCGCTGCTGCAGATGATCTCGCACGGCTTCGTGTCCGGCGCGCTGTTCCTGTGCATCGGCGTCATGTACGACCGCGTGCATTCGCGCCAGATCGTGGATTACGGCGGCGTGGTCAACACCATGCCGGTGTTCGCCGCCTTCTTCATGCTGTTCGCCATGGCCAACAGCGGCCTGCCCGGCACCTCCGGCTTCGTCGGCGAATTCATGGTCATCTTGGGCGCAGTCAAGGTGAACTTCTGGTACGCCTTCGCCGCCGCCACCACGCTGGTGTTCGGCGCAGCCTACACGCTGTGGATGTACAAGCGCGTGGTGTTCGGCGCCGTCGCCAACGACCATGTGAAACACCTGCGCGACATCGGCGCGAGAGAAAAGCTGATCATGTTCATCCTGGCGGTCGCCGTGCTGGGGATGGGCCTGTATCCGCTGCCCATCTCCGAGGTCATGCACGCCTCGGTCAACGACCTGCTGGTGCACGTGGCGCGCTCCAAACTCTAAGAGGAAGTCATGAGCTACATCTCCACACTCTTTCCCGCTTACGCCGAGATATTCCTGTTGTGCATGATCGGCGTCGTGATGATCGCCGACCTGTTCATGCCGGGCCAGACGCGCACCGTCGCCTACCTGCTGACCCAGGTCGCGCTGCTCGGCTGCTCGCTGATCACCGTCGCCACGCACGAGGGGGGTATCGCCCATCTGTTCAACAACATGTTCGTGGACGACCTGATGTCCGACGTGCTCAAGCTGCTGACCTATCTGGCGGTGTCCATGATGCTGGTGTACTCGCGCAGCTACCTGCTGGTGCGCGGCCTGTTCACCGGCGAGTTCCTGTCGCTCACCTTGCTCTCCACGCTGGGCATGATGGTGATGATTTCCGCCAGCAACTTCGTCACGTTGTACATGGGGCTGGAAGTGCTGGCATTGAGCATGTATGCGCTGGTCGCGCTGCAGCGTGATACCGCCGTGGCCACCGAATCGGCTATGAAATACTTCATTCTCGGCGCGATGGCTTCCGGCTTCCTGCTCTACGGCATGTCCATGATCTATGGTGCCACCGGCTCGCTCGACGTGCGCACCATCTCGCACGCCATCCATCTGGGGCAGGCCAACACCACGCTGCTGGTGTTCGGCCTCGCCTTCCTTGTCGCCGGTCTCGCCTTCAAGCTGGGCGTGGTGCCGTTCCACATGTGGGTGCCGGACGTGTACCACGGCGCGCCGACCGCGATGACCCTGTTCATCGGCTCCGCGCCCAAGCTGGCCGCGTTCGCCTTCGTCATGCGCACCCTGGTCGAAGCGCTGCAGCCGATGATGGTGCACTGGTCCGGTATGCTGATGGTACTGGCCGTGCTGTCCATGGCCGTGGGGAACATCACCGCCATCGCGCAGACCAACATCAAGCGCATGTTCGCGTATTCGACCATCGCGCACATGGGCTTTCTGCTGGTCGGCGTGCTGTCCGGCTCGCTCGACGGCTACGGCTCGGCCATGTTCTATGCCGTGGTCTATGTGCTGATGACGCTGGGTGGCTTCGGCATGATCATGCTGCTGTCGCGCGAAGGCTTCGAGGCCGACAGCCTGAACGACTTCAAGGGTCTGAACCAGCGCAGCCCGTGGCTCGCCTTCATGATGCTGCTGCTGATGTTCTCCATGGCCGGCGTGCCGCCCACCGTAGGTTTCTATGCCAAGTTCTCGGTGCTGAACGCCGCCGTGCAGGCCGGCCACATCCCGCTGGTCATCATCGCCGTGATGTTCTCGCTGATCGGCGCGTTCTATTACCTGCGCATCGTCAAGTTGATGTATTTCGATGCGCCGGAGAGCCACGAGAAGGTCTACCTGCAGCCGGACAGCACCCTGTTGGTCTCCATCAACGGCCTGGCTGTGCTGCTGCTCGGCATCCTGCCCAACACGCTGATGGCGATCTGCGCTGCCTCGGTAAAGCAGTCGCTGCTGTTGCATTGAACGCAGGAAGATCGGACGGAGACTCCCGCTGCGGCGGGAGTTTTCATTTGCGGGACACGGTCCCGTTCGTATGAAAGGGCATGCGATGGACCTGACAGAAAAGCAACTGGATACCCGCATCGTGTACGAGGGCGGCTTCCTCGAAGTGCGCAAGGACACCGTGCAACTGCCGGACGGCAGCACCAGCACGCGCGAATACCTCACCCATCCCGGCGCGGTCGCCATACTGGCCATCCTCGACAACGGCAAGCTGCTGATGGAGCGCCAGCACCGCTATCCCTGGCACTGCGATTTCATCGAGCTCCCCGCCGGCAAGATCGACCCGGGCGAAGACACCCTGGTCACCGCGCAACGCGAGTTGCTGGAAGAGACCGGCTACGTCGCGCGCGAGTGGATGCATCTCGCCAGCGCTGCCCCCTGCATCGGCTATTCCGACGAGCGCATGGAGTACTTCATCGCGCGCGGCCTCAGCCATCAGGGCAGCCAGCTCGACGACGGCGAATTCCTCGAAGTGTTCGAACTCTCGCTGGACGAAGCGATGGCATGGATACGCGACGGGCGCATCACCGACAGCAAGACCATCGTCGGCCTGTTCTGGCTGGAAAAGGTGCTCAAGGAAGGCTGGCGCGCACAGGAATGAGGCCTCTTTATGGTGCGTCGCGCACCATGATGGGGAGCAATTGCGCGCAAGGCGGTGCGCGCTTCAGGAAAAGTCTTTTTGAATCAATGGGGGCATAGGCTGGCACAGGCCTTGCATACTGGATTGCATTTTGCACATTTCTGGAGAATGACATGGAAGAACTCAAGGTCAGTAGTGATGCACTGTTCATCCTGCTCGGCGCCATCATGGTGCTCGCGATGCACGCCGGTTTCGCCTTCCTCGAACTCGGCACCGTGCGCAAGAAGAACCAGGTCAACGCCCTGGTGAAGATCCTCAGCGATTTCTCGATCTCCACCATTGCCTACTTCTTCATCGGCTACGGCATCGCCTACGGCATGCACTTCTTCGACGGCGCCGAAACGCTGGCGCAGAAGAACGGCTACGACCTGGTCAAGTTCTTCTTCCTGCTTACCTTCGCCGCCGCCATCCCGGCCATCGTCTCCGGCGGCATCGCCGAACGCGCGCGCTTCAGCCCGCAACTTGCCGCCACCTTCCTGCTGGTCGGCTTCGTCTATCCCTTCTTCGAAGGCATGGCCTGGAACGGCGCCTACGGCGTGCAGGACTGGCTGAACGCCAGCTTCGGCGCCACCTTCCACGACTTCGCCGGTTCCGTCGTGGTGCATGCCGTCGGCGGCTGGATCGGCCTCGCCGCCGTGCTGCTGCTCGGCGCGCGCCACGGCCGCTACACCAAGGAAGGCCGCATCTCCGCCCACCCGCCCTCCAGCATCCCCTTCCTCGCGCTCGGTGCGTGGATTCTCACCGTCGGCTGGTTCGGCTTCAACGTGATGAGCGCACAGACCATCACCGGCATCAGCGGCCTAGTCGCCGTTAACTCGCTGATGGCCATGGTCGGCGGCACACTCACCGCGCTGTGGATGGGCAAGAACGACCCCGGCTTTGTGCATAACGGCCCCTTGGCCGGCCTGGTCGCCGTGTGCGCCGGTTCCGACCTGATGCATCCCATCGGCGCGCTCGTCGTCGGCGGTGTCGCCGGTGCGCTGTTCGTCGTCATGTTCACCCTCACCCAGAACCGCTGGAAGATCGACGACGTGCTTGGCGTATGGCCGCTGCACGGCCTGTGCGGTGCCTGGGGCGGCATCGCCGCCGGCATCTTCGGCCTGCAGGCGCTGGGCGGGCGCGGCGGCGTCAGCTTCATGTCGCAACTCGTCGGTACGCTGCTCGGCATCGCCATCGCCTTCATCGGCGGCTACATCGTGTACGGCGTCATCAAAAAGATCGTCGGCCTGCGTCTGGATCAGGAAGAAGAATTCAACGGTGCCGACCTCACCATCCACAAAATCACCGCCACGCCGGAGCGCGAATCTGGCTGGTAATTCGGCAAAGGGTTCTTCGTTTAAGGCAGTTGTTCGGCCTTTGCGGTCAACAGGGAAAAAATTGCGCCTCTTTTGAAAAACGAGTGGGTAAAGGGGGGCCGAGATTGCGGGTCAAGGGCGGGCGGA
>JBBIGX010000021.1:0-10761 GCA_037447315.1 Gallionellaceae bacterium
TGCAGGCGGCGGTGGTGCGCGACCAGCGTCAGATCTTCCACGGGCTGGCATTCAACGATGTGGTGGTGCACCGCAGCAACGTCAGCAGCATGGTCGAGTTCGAGGTGCGCATCGACGGCGAATACCTCTACAACCAGCGCGCGGACGGACTCATCATCTCCACCCCTACCGGCTCCACCGCCTATGCGTTGTCTTCCGGCGGCCCCATCCTGCACCCTTCGCTGGATGTGCTGGAGCTGGTGCCGGTGTGTCCGCACACCCTGAGCAACCGCCCTCTGGTGGTCAAAGGCACGTCCGTGCTGGAACTGCTGATGCATCGCAACGGCGACATCCATGTGCGCTACGACAGCCACACCCATGTCGACCTGCAGCTGCACGACAAGGTCATCGTCTCGCGCTACCACGAACCGGTGCTGCTGCTGCACCCGGAGGGGCACAGTTACTACCACACGCTGCGCGAAAAACTGCTCTGGAACCAGACGCTCTAGTTTTCATGCTCAAGTATCTTTCCATCCGCGACTTCGTCATCGTCGATTCCCTCGAACTCGATTTCGCATCCGGCTTCACCGCGCTGACCGGCGAGACCGGTGCGGGCAAATCCATCCTGATCGATGCCCTGTCGCTGGCGCTGGGCGAGCGTGCCGATGCGGCCATGGTGCGCGCCGGCTGCGACAAGGCTGACATCAGCGCCGAATTCGATATCTCCGGCTTGCCGCAGTTGCAGGCATGGCTGCGCGAACAGGCGCTGGAAGGCGATGAGGGTGTCTGCCTGTTGCGCCGCACGCTGGATGCCAGCGGACGCTCGCGCGGTTTCATCAACGGCAGCAGTGCCACGCAGCAGCAGATGCGCGAAGCGGGAGCTTACCTGCTGGACATCCATGGTCAGCATGCGCACCAGTCGTTGTTGCGCGCCGATGCGCAACGCGAACTGCTGGATGGGCAGGCCGGGTTGTCGGAACAGGCGGCGGCCGTGTCCGCTGCCTGGAAAGCCTGGCAGGATGTGCACCGCCGCCGCTTGCAACTGGAGCAGAACGCCGAGGCGGTCGCGGCCGAGCGCGAGCTGCTGGCTTTCCAGCGGCGCGAGCTGGAGACGCTGGCCTTCAGCGAGGCGGAATGGAGCGAGTTGCAGGCCGATCATGCGCGCCTGTCGCACGCGGCCGGCCTGCTGGAGACCGCGCAGTTCGGCGTGGAGGTGTTGAGCGAGGCGGACACCGCCTGCCTGGCGCAACTGAACGCGCTGGTCGCGCGCTTGCGCGCCGGACTGGAGTTCGATGCCGGATTGCAGGACACGCTGTCCATGCTGGAGAGTGCGCAGAACGAACTGCAGGAGGCAGTGTATGCGCTGCGCCATTATCAGGAACGGCTGGACGCCGATCCACAGCGCCTGCAGCAGATGGAGCGACGCATCGCCGACGTGATGGAGGCGGCGCGCAAATATCGTGTGAAGCCGGAACAGTTGCCGGAAGCGCAGGCGCGGATCGCCGCGCGGCTGGAGGAACTGGGCGGCGATGCCGACCTTGCCGCGCTGGCGAAACAGGACGAAGCGGCGCGTGCTGCGTGGCTGTCCGCCGCGCAGCGGCTCAGCGCCGCGCGGGCCAAGGCGGCGCACACCCTGTCCGCCGAGATCACTGCCGCCATGCAGACGCTGGCGATGCAGGGCGGTCGCTTCGAGGTGGCATTGCAGCCGCTGGCCGAGGGGGGGGCGCATGGTCTGGAGAACATCGAGTTCCAGGTGTCGGCCAATCCCGGTTCGCCCCTGCGCAGTCTGGCCAAGGTGGCGTCCGGCGGTGAACTGTCGCGCATCAGCCTCGCCATCCAGGTTGCGACCAGTCATGCCGCCGGTGTGCCGACCCTGATCTTCGACGAAGTGGATAGCGGCATCGGCGGGCGCGTGGCGGAGATCGTGGGCGGCCTGTTGCACCGGCTCGGCGAGCGTTACCAGGTCCTGTGCGTCACCCACCTGCCGCAGGTGGCGGCGCAGGCCGATCACCAGTGGCAGGTGAGCAAGGTGGCGCACGGCGGCAAGACGCTGAGCAATATCCGCGTATTGAACGGGGAAGAGCGCATCGAGGAGATCGCGCGCATGCTGGGCGGCGCGAAGATCACCGACACCACGCGCAAGCATGCGGCCGAGATGTTGGGACTGGCGGCTTGAGGTATCATGCCGCCTGTTTTCAGCATTTGACCCGGTTCACATCCATGCGTATCCCACTGCTCCTCATCACCCTGCTGCTTGCCTCATGCAGCAACCTCGCCGACTTCCTGCCGACTTTCACCCCGCACAAGATCGAGATCCGCCAAGGCAACCTCGTCACGCAGGACATGCGCGCGCGCCTCAGAACCGGCATGAGCGAGGCGCAGGTCAAGGCCATCCTCGGCGCCCCGCTGATCGCCGACGTGTATCACGCGGGCCGCTGGGATTATCTTTACCGGCTGGAGAAGCAGGGCAAGGTGGAAACCGACCAGCGCCTGACCCTGTATTTCGAGAATGGTGTGCTGGCGCGTATCGACGATGCCACGCCGCTGTTGCCCAGCCCGGTGCCCATCCAGGAGATCAAGCATGAAGATTAAAGTCGCCATCGCCGGCAGCGGCGGACGCATGGGCAAGGTGTTGCTGGACTGCGTGGCGCAGGCCGGTGATCTGCAATTGCATGCCGCGCTCGAACATGCGGGTAGTCCGTTGATTGGCAATACAGTCGCCGCCGGCGACATCGCAGGTGCGCTGAAGGGGGCAGACGTGCTGATCGACTTCACCCGCCCCGAAGGTACCCTGCAGCACCTCGACATCTGCCGCAAACTGGGCGTCGCCATGGTGGTCGGCACCACCGGACTCAATGCGCAGCAGAAAGCCGCGCTCGGCGCCGCCGCGCAGGACATCGGTATCGTGTTCGCGCCCAACATGAGTGTCGGCGTCAACCTCGTGTTCAAACTGCTGGAGACCGCCTCGCGCGTGTTGAGCGAAGGCTACGACATCGAGATCATCGAGGCGCATCACCGGCACAAGGTGGATGCTCCCTCCGGTACCGCGCTGGGGCTGGGTGAAGTCATTGCCAGGACGCTCGGCCGCGACCTGGAAAAATGCGCGGTGTACGGCCGCGAAGGCGTTACCGGCGAACGCGATCCCTCCACCATCGGCTTCTCCACTGTGCGCGGCGGCGACATCGTCGGCGACCATACCGTGCTCTATGCCGGCATCGGCGAACGCATCGAAATCACCCACAAGGCCAGCAGCCGTGCCACCTTCGCCCTCGGCGCGCTGCGCGCCGCGCGCTTCCTCAAGTCCAACAAGGCGGGGATGTATGACATGCAGGATGTGCTGGGGTTGAAGTGAGACGCTGCGGCGCAGGCATCCGTTCCATCGCTTGTTTGGTAAACCGCCCGGTGCGATACGCCGGGCGGTTTTGCTTTCAACGACGATAGGCACGTCATGAAACTTGCTCACATCAAATTCCTCTCCCTTTTCGCACTGCTCATCAACGCCGCCGCCATGTTCTCTCCCATCATCAACGGCGGGGACTCGGTGACCTATGCGGCCTTGTCGCAGCACATCGCGCTGAGCAATGACTGGGTCAACCTGATGCTGGATGGCAAAGACTGGCTGGACAAGCCGCACATGCCGTTCTGGCTCACGGCGCTGTCATTCCAGTTGTTCGGCATCAGTGCGTTCTCCTACATCCTGCCGGGCTTCCTGTTTCATCTGATTGGTGGTTATTTCACCTGGCGCATCGCGCGCCTGTTCTACAGCCGCGAGGCGGCGTGGTTGTCGGTGCTGGTGTTTGTGTCGGCGTTCCATCTGATGGATTCTTCCATCGAGGTGAAGGCGGAGACCTATCTCACCGGCTTCATCATGGGGGCGAGCTATTACTGGTTGCGTTATGACGCACAGGCGAGACTGAAGTATCTGCTGCTCGGTGCGGCATTCACTGCCGGGGCGGTGATGACCAAGGGTGTGTTCACGCTGATCACCATTACCAGCGGTCTCGTGCTGTTGTGGCTGTACCGGCGCGAGTGGCGCAAGTTGTGGAGCGGCAAGTGGTGGCTGGCGCTGGCGTTGTCCCTGTCATTCACCGCGCCGGAACTGGTCGCGCTCTATCTGCAGTTCGACGCGCATCCGGAGAAAGTGGTGTTCGGGCAGACGAACGTGTCAGGCATCAAGTTCTTCCTGTGGGATAGCCAGTTCGGGCGTTTCTTCAATGCCGGGCCGATACAGGATACGAGCGGGGGCGGGCATCCGTTCTATTTCGTGCTGGTGTTCCTGTGGGCGTTCCTGCCTTGGGTGGCGCTGTTTGTGGCGGCGCTGTTCTCCGGTGTGCGCCAGCTCGCACAGCGTTCGGTGGAGTCCGATGCGGGTTTCGTATTCCTGTGCGGGGCCTGCTTCGTGACCTTCGCCCTGTTCAGCGCCACTCGCTTCCAGCTCGACCATTACACGGTGATCCTGTTCCCGTTCGCGGCCATCCTGTGCGGGGCGTATCTCGCGCAGCGGCTGGCGCAGCCAGGACGAGGCTTGCTGGCTGTGCAGGCGGCGTTCGCGTTGCTGGTGTGGGGGCTGGCGCTGGGACTGGCCATCCGTGTTGGGGATGAGCGGGTGTTGCTGGCGATGGCAGCTTTGTTGTTGGCAGCATTGGGCTATGCCGCGGCGACGCGCACGCAGTGGCGCGCGCATGTGCTGCTGCTGTGGCCCTTGTCCGGCATCCTGGCGCTGTATGTGTTCCTGACGCTGACCAGCGCGTTGACCTTCATGCGCGTGAGTGTGCCGTACAACGTGAGCCAGGTGCTGGCCGGCCGCGAGGCCTTGCCGGTGGTGGCGTATCGCATGGATATCGTGTCGCGCGAGCTGGGGCTGTATCTGCCGGTGCCGGTTTCGGCCGCGCAGCAGCCGGAGCAACTGCCGCAGCAGGGGCGCTATGTGTTGCTGGCGAGCGCGCCGGAGTGGCGCGCGCTGCGCGATGCCTTGCCGCAGGCGGTGGAGGTCGCGCAGGGCAACTGGGCGATCCACAAGACGGGGACCTTGCCGCGCTTCCTGCGTCTGGCGCGCGGCGAGGAGCCGCTGGATGACATCCGTATCCTGGAGGTCGACGCTTCCCGTTGACGGTCATCGGATGGGTTGCAGGCGCTGATACAGGCGGAAGCGTTCCTGTGTGTTGCCCTGGCGGCCGCCTTCCCACAGTTTCTCCCAGCCGATCTCGTTCTCGATCGGCTTGGCCACCGCGCCGCCCTGTACCAGCAGCAGGTCGCACTTGCGTTTGCTGTAGTCGAGCTCGATGCCGCCGAAATATTCCAGCATGGCCTGTTCGCTCTTGCCCACCTGCAGTCCGCCGATGCAGTTGTAGTGCTGCGGCAGGGCAGCGCTAAGGTCGTCAACCATATGGCGGTAGCTCTTGCCGCTGTCCAGCCAGGGGAGCCATAGCGTCATGGTGAGGATCCACAGCAAGGTGATGCCGCTAGCCCAATTGATGAGTGACCGGCGCACCGAGCGGCCGACGCGCCAGACCATGATCACCCATAGCACGCTGACGGTGACGGCGATCCAGAACGGGATGTCGTGGAACTCCGATTCGAAGCCAGGCTGGTAGTCGCGCAGCCATACCACGATCTTGGCCTGGTAGCCGAGCAGCAGGCCGGCCCAACCCCACCACATCAGGATGGCGATCAGCGCGAAGGTCATGATGCCGAACCAGACGAGCGCGTTGGCCGCGCCGCGCCGCAGGGTGGAGAGCGAAGCCGCGGCGAGCAGCGCAATCGGCAGCAGCATCGGCATACCGTTCTGGTCGTTGATGTCCGGCACGAAGCTGAGCGCGACCAGCATGACGAGGAAGCTGGTCAGCAGCAGCTGGAACTCGGCTTGCTGCCACATGCGTTTGCGCGCCTCCCATACTGTCCAGGTGGCCAGCGGCGCCGCCGGCCAAGCCATCCAGGGCAGGGATTTGAGGTAGTAGAACACGTCATTGAACTGGCCCGTGGCGGCGAAGGCGAACCAGCGTCCGACGTTGCGTGTCCAGTACCACTCGTGGAATAGCGCGGGTGAATGCCGGTACAGCAGCCACGGCCAAATGACGAGCCAAGGCAGTGCGCAGAGCAGGGCGATGAGCAGGGTGGTGAGGTAACCGCGCGTGCGCCACTGTTTGAACGACAGCAGGCACAGGCTGGTCGCGGCGAACAGCACGGGTGCGATGAAGCCCTTGCTCATGAACCCTATCCCCAGTCCCAGACCGAGGAACACGCCGGCGAGTTTGGGCCGACGCAGGCTGAGTGCGTAGCCGTAGAGCATCATCGTGCTGCCGGTGAGCAGGGCGTTGTCGGTGAGGATCTCGTGCCCGCGCACCAGCATGCCGAGGCAGCCGATGAGGAGGATGGCGGTCGGCCAGCCGCGGTTGTTGCCGAACAGTTCGCGCCCGGTGAGGCCGGCGAACAGCAGCGTGAGTGCGGTGTAGAGACCGGTGGCCAGCCGTGCGCCGTCATGCAGCGGCAGCCAGGGTGACAGGGTCTGGGCGAATGCGGCTGCCGTCCAGTAATACAGCGGGGGTTTTTCCAGCCAGGGCTGTCCGGCCAGTGTGGGCACCAACCACTCCCCGCTGCCGATGATGTGGTGGATGATGCCGAAACCGTAGAGTTCATCAGGCTTCCATGGGTCGTGTCCGACCAGTCCGGTCAGCACCCAGATGGCGCATAGCGCCAGCAGCAGGGACGCCTTGAGCGGGGTGATCTCCGGCTCTTTCAGTTTGCTGAAATATTCGTACATGCTATTCGACGATCTTGAGCATCTGGCCGGCGGCCGGTTCGCCCTCAGGATACTGTGCGTTGAGCAGGCGCAGATATTTTTCTGCGTTGCGACCGAGTGGCGAGTCTTGGGCGAGCGCGGCATAGGTGTCACCTCGTTTTGCGGTGATCAGGCGTAGTGCGAGCGGCTTGATTTGCTGGCGTTCCTCTGCGGACAAGGATTTGAAGCTGCGGATGGCATCCTCCATCACCGTACGATGCGCGGCGAAGGGTTGTGCAGCCTTGGCGCTGCCCTGGATCAGGAAAGCGCGGCCTTCGTGATAGATCACGCCGAGCAGGGTATTGCCGACGCTGCCGAGGGCGGCAGTGCGACCATCTATCTGCACGGTCTCGATGCGGGCGTTGCCACCCAGCAGGCGGCGCGCGTATTCGACCACTGTCCCGCTGGGTTTCGGATCCAGTTTGAATTGCAGCAAGGCATCGTTTTGCGGGCTGAGGGCGAGCAGTTGCGTGGGCATATTCTTTACGCTCCAGCCGGACGGGAACGTGAGCGCGACACCCAGATTGCGGTGCAGGAAGCGGTTGTCGCGCACCACGCCCTCGTCCACGCTGTCGCCGAAGGTCAGGCCGGCGATCTGTCGCAGGTATTCATCGCGATTCTCGGTCGGGTTGGCGACGGTGAGCGTGCGGGCTTCGCCCACTACCTGCTGTAGGCGCGTGTCGTTGTCTGGATGGGTGGCGAAGATGCCGTGATAGCGACGTGGCTCGCGTCCTTCCTGTTTTGCGATCTCGGCATCGAACAGCTCCTGGTTCTTCAGTACGCTGATCACGCGGATCATTGCTTGGGGGTCATATTCGCTGCGCGCGAGGTATTGCGCGCCGAGGCGGTCGGATTCCAGTTCGTGTTCGCGTCCGTAGCCGGACAGCAGGGCGCCGCCGAGCAGGTTGCTCATGTCGTGGAAGGTCTGGTTGTTGAGTTCGGGCACCAGGATGGCGGCGATGGAGATGCCGATGTTGGCGGCCTGCGCGGCACTTTGCTGGCGCACACCGTGGCGCGCCGTGACATGGCCGATCTCGTGCCCCAGTACGGCGGCGAGTTCGGCTTCCGAGTTGAGATAGGCCATGATGCCGCGCGTGATGTAGACATAGCCGCCGGGCAGGGCGAAGGCGTTGATCTCGGGTGAATCGAGTACGGTGAAACGATAACGCAGGCTGCTGCGGTGGCTGCGCTGGGCCAGCGATTGGCCGATGCGGTTGACGTAGGCCTGCAGGGCGGGGTTGGGATAGACCGTGTACTGTTTGCGTATCTCGGCGTCAGCCTGGCGTCCCAGATTGATCTCCTGCGCTTCGGACATCATCACGAAGTCCTGTTTCCCGGAGACGGGGTTCTGCGCGCAGCCGGCGAAGAGCAGGGAGAGCATGGCGATGGACAGGAATGTGGATAGTCGTCTCATGTGCAGTCTTCCGGAAAGAAAAAAGGCAGCCTGCGCTGCCTTTTGCTCTGTGCGCCTAACGATGCTCCATCAAGCAGCAGTCTTGTTGCCCATATTGTACTTGCTGCGGAACTTCTCGATGCGTCCGGCGGTGTCCACGATCTTCTGGGTGCCGGTGTAGAACGGATGGCACTCGGAGCACACCTCGACATGCAGTGCCGGCTTGCCGATGGTGGAGCGGGTCTTGAACGTGTTGCCGCAGCTGCAAGTGACGGTGACTTCGGCGTATGCGGGATGGATGTCAGCTTTCATTTGTCAATTCCTGAGTCAGGTTGGGCGCGGCTTGGGTACGCGCACGGATACGTATAAGGGCGCGCATTATCCATAAAAACAAGGGACAGGGCAAATCCTTTATGGGGGCTCATTGCCCGCGCTCGATACAGATGCCGACCTGTTTGCAATTGCGGATGGCCTGCAGCTTGGCGACGCTGACCCGGACCCAGGGGGCATTGAAATCCTTGAGGATGATCTGGGCGATATGTTCAGCCAGAGCTTCCAGCAGCGAGAAATGGCCGTCGCTCAGGACTTTTTGCAGATGCAGCGCGACCTGGGCGTAATCCAGTGCGTCGTTGATGTCATCGCTCTGGCAGGCGCGGCTGTTGGGCAGGGCGATGTCCAGGTCGATCTGCAGGGTCTGCGGGACGCGTTTCTCTCTTTCGTAGATGCCGATCAGCGTCTCGACCTTGAGTTCGCGCAGGAAGATGATGTCCATAAGGGGGTCAACGGGTGGTTTGGTTGCTCAAGTGCATTCGAGTAGAATGCGCCGCTCCGTATTTTAAGGTATCACAGATGACCACCCTGATCTTTGTTGTGTGCGCCTACCTGCTGGGCTCCATCTCGTTCGCGGTACTGACCAGCAAGGCGTTCGGTCTGGCCGATCCGCGCACCTACGGCTCCGGTAATCCGGGTGCGACCAATGTGCTGCGCAGCGGCAAGAAGGCCGCCGCGGCGCTGACGCTGCTGGGTGATGCGGCCAAGGGCTGGCTTGCGGTGTTCGCGACCATCCAGCTGGCGCCGCATGATGGGGAGGGGTTGTGGAGGGTGGCGCTGGTCTCGCTGGCGGTGTTCCTCGGTCACCTGTTCCCGGTGTTCCTCAAGTTCCAAGGTGGCAAAGGCGTGGCGACCGCGCTGGGGGTGTTGCTGGCGTTGAGCGGCTGGATGGGGTTGGCGGTGCTGGGCACCTGGCTGCTGGTGGCTGTAGTATTCCGTTATTCATCGCTCTCGGCGTTGGTCGCCGCGATCGCTGCGCCGGTCTATGCCATGCTGTTCCAGTTGCGTCCGGAGCTGGTGATCGCGACCGGTGCGATGTCGCTACTGCTGATCTGGCGGCATAAGACGAACATCCAGAACCTGCTGACGGGCAAGGAAAGCAGGATCGGCGGCAAGACAAAGGATGCTCAGTCGGCGTAATTCAGCGACTGCAGGTCCCAGCGCGGCTTGACGTCGAAGCGGTAGTCGCGCAGCCCCTGCTGGCGTTGCAGGCGCATCGCTCCGGCGAAGGCGATCATCGCGCCGTTGTCGGTGCAGAACTCCAGGTCGGGATAGAACACGCGCCCGCCGCGCCGGGTGACGCTTGCATCCAGTCTTTCGCGCAGTGCGCGGTTCGCGCCGACGCCGCCTGCAACTACCAACTGATTGAGTCCGCTCTGACCTAGTGCTGCCAGCGCCTTGGCGGTCAGAACGTCGACGATGGCTTCCTGTGCGGCATGGGCGATGTCTGCGCGCGTCTGCGGGTCATCGGGATGTTGTTGGGTGGCCAGCAGCACCGCAGTCTTCAATCCACTGAAGCTGAAATCCAAATCGCCGCTGTGCAGCATGGGGCGAGGCAGTTTAAAGCGCCCCGGGGTTCCGCTTTGCGCAAGCTTTGATAGCAGGGCGCCGCCCGGGTAAGCCAGCCCCAGCAACTTCGCGCTCTTGTCGAAAGCTTCTCCGGCAGCGTCATCCACCGATTCACCGAGCAGCACATAGCGTCCCACGCCGTCCACGCGCATGAGTTGCGTGTGCCCGCCGGAGACCAGCAGCGCGACGAACGGGAAGGACGGTGCGGGGTCTGACAGTAACGGTGAGAGCAGGTGGCCTTCGAGGTGGTGCACGCCCAAGGTCGGTATGTCGAGCGTGTAGGCCAGGGCGCAGGCGATGCTGGCACCGACCAGCAGCGCGCCGGAGAGTCCGGGTCCTTGTGTGTAGGCGACGGCGTCGATGTCCTGTAATGCGCAGCCGGCTTTTTGCAGCGCCTCGCGCAGCAGCGGCAGCGCGTGACGCACATGGTCGCGCGAGGCGAGCTCGGGTACTACGCCGCCGTACGCGTTATGCAGTGCGATCTGGGAATGCAGTGTGTGTGCGAGCAGGCCGTGCTCACTGTGGTAGAGCGCGATGCCGGTCTCATCACAGGAGGATTCGATGCCTAATACCAGTGTCACGGGATGGTCCAGCCTTCGTTTTTCGTGAGGGCGCATTGTACGTTTCGCGCGTTCGACAAAGCGAGCGCACATTTTTGGTTCATCCGACTTTCGTGTGGGTCACGGCAGCCGGATACAGGTCGAGACCGCCG
>JBBIGX010000022.1:0-10742 GCA_037447315.1 Gallionellaceae bacterium
AGTTTAAGGACCGCCTTGGCAAGGTAGATGCCTTTCCCTTCCTTTATATTTGCCATTTCCCGGCATTGGTATAGCCGACGATGGACACCGACAGCACATCCGAGCGGCTGCGCGCGCGCCGCTGCAGCTCGCGGTGGCGCTTGATCTGCTTCAGACGATCGTTCAGCAGATGTACCCGGCGGTCCAGCTTGCGACGGTCCAGTTCCAGCTGCGTCTCGCCGGGACCGCGCGCACCGACCGCATGCTTCTGCTGCCCCATGTCCATGTTCATGCCCGCCAGCCGGGTGGACAAGTATTTCAGCTGCGCCAGCTCGACCTGCACCTTGCCTTCGTGGCTCTGTGCGCGCAGGGCGAAGATGTCCAGGATCAGCATGGTGCGGTCGATCACGCGCGCCTTGATGTGCGTGGCCAGATTGCGCATCTGCGCCGGTGACAGGTCATGGTTGAAGATGACCAGCGGCGCTTCCAGTTCCTCCACCCGCGCGGCGATCTCCTCGACCTTGCCGCTGCCAGCGAAGGTGGCGGGATCGGGTTTCTGGCGCTTGCCTTCGATCAGGGCGACCGCCTGCACGCCGGCGCTCTCCGCCAGCAGGCGCAGCTCTTCCAGGCTTTCTGCGTAATCGGGTGCGCCGAAATCAAGACTGACCAATACCGCCGTATTGGGGACAGTCGTTGATTCGGACATCACTGTTCGTCGTAGGGGATGGTGATGGCGCGCGCCGGGACGATGGTGGAAATGGCGTGCTTGTAAACCATCTGGGTCACGGTGTTCTTCAGCAGCACCACATATTGGTCGAAGGAATCGATCTGGCCCTGCAGCTTGATGCCGTTCACCAGATAGATGGCGACCTGTACATGTTCCTTGCGCAGTGTGTTCAGGAACGGGTCTTGTAATTGTTGCCCTTTGGTACTCATGTCATCGGCTCGCGTTAGTGTTGGAACGTCGCCACTGTACTTGAAAACAGCGAGTTACGGAAGAAAAAGATTCAGGACAGCTCGCGTACCAGCCCCATTTCGCCGGGGAGCTCAGGCACGCGTCCCATAAGGAAACGGCCGATCTCCTCGCAGGTCGAGGTCTGCAGCGATTCCGGCGCCATCCGGCCTTTCATGCGTCCGAAGCCGTCGAGGTTACAGGCTTGCACCTCCACCGTCCCATCGCTGTAATTGCCGGGCAGCCTGAACCAGAGGATGAATTCCGGCTCGAGTGCGACGTTGAGCATGGGCTGCTGGTTGCGCTCGCACCATAGCTCTTCCAGATCGCGCATGGGCTTGAGGCCATAGGTCTAGATCTCATTCTTGAACTCGCCGAACTTCTCCCAGCGGCGCGTGGTCTCCACCGGAGCCGGCGCGATGAGGCGAGCCTGGAAATAGACATGGTCGAGCAGTGCATCGTCCGCCAGGCTCTGTTTGCGGAAGCTGGTCAGCCCGTTCTTCCATTTCAGGTCGGAGAAACGTGTCTTGCCGTCCAGCACGTAATGGCGCGGGATCACCGGCTCGATCGCATTCAGGTGTTTGCAGAACGGCGTGAAGAACTGGACGGCGCGATCCAGCGCGTCATGCACCCGGCGCATCATCTCCTGCCGGTCCTGCTGCAGGTTACGCTTTGCTTCGAGTTTCTGGGTCGCTTCACCGGCCAGTTCGGCGAGGAAGCTGCTCATCGATCCATCGGACTGGTTCATGTCTGCGTTTCTCCCTTCCCCCTCATCGGCGTGAATGATGGAACATGACCCGCTAGCCGTACAACTTGCGCCCCCGTATGCGGGCGCGATGCGCGGCGCGCTTCTCGCTCTCGGTCAGCGGACGCGGCGGCTTGTCGGCGAACGGGTTCTTGCCCGACTTGTATTCGATGCGCAGCGGCGTGCCCTGCAGTTTGAATGCGTCGCCGAATACTTTCTCCAAGTAACGCGTATAGCTGGCGGGCACCTTGTCCAGCGCGCTGCCGTGGACGACGATGAGCGGCGGGTTGCTGCCGCCCTGGTGGGCATAGCGCATCTTGGGCCGGAACGGACCGCTGCGCGGCGGCGCCTGCCTTTCCACGGCGGCTTCCAGTACCCGCGTCAGTTGCGGCGTGGGCAGCTTGGCCATGGCAGCAGCGTAAGCCTGGTTCACCGATTTCAGCAGGGCATCCACCCCGGTGCCTTTCAGCGCCGAGATGTAATGGTGCTTGGCGAAATCGAGGAAGTGCAGCTTGCGCGCGATATCGCGCTTGGCGGTATCGCGCTTGTATTCGTCGAGGCCGTCCCACTTGTTCACCGCCAGCACCAGTGCGCGTCCGGCCTGCAGCACGAAATCGGCCAGGTGCGCATCCTGTTCGGTGATCTGGTCGCGCGCGTCCACCACCAGCACCACCACGTTGGCGTCCTCGATGGCCTGCAGCGTCTTCACCACCGAGAACTTCTCGATGGCCTCGTCGATCTTGCCGCGGCGGCGCACGCCGGCGGTGTCGATGATGGTGTACTGTTTGCCGCCACGCTCGAAATCGATGTAGATGGAATCACGTGTGGTGCCCGGCTGGTCGAAGGCGATCACGCGCTCTTCGCCGAGCACGGCGTTGACCAGCGTGGATTTGCCGACGTTGGGACGACCGACGATGGCCAGCTTGGGATGGTCGGACTTTTCCTCCACCGCCTCTGCCACTGCGGGCAGTTCCTCCAGCGCGACCTCGATCATCTCGGCCACGTTCTCGCCGTGCGCGGAAGAAATCGGCAGCGGCTCGCCCAGCCCCAGCTCGTAGAACTCTGCCGTGACGCGCGCGCGCTGCATGCCTTCCGCCTTGTTCACCAGCAGCAGCACCGGACGCCCGGTCTTGCGCAGCTGGCTGGCGATAATCTTGTCCTGCGGCGTCAAACCGTCGCGACCGTCGACCAGAAACAGCACCAGGTCGGCCTCGTCCACCGCCTGCCGCGTCTGCTTGGCCATCTCATGCAGGATGCCGTCCTTGACCACCGGCTCCAGACCGCCGGTATCCACCACCAGATAGGGGCGGCTGCCGACACGGCCGCGGCCGTAATGGCGGTCGCGCGTCAGGCCCGGCAGGTCGGCCACCAGCGCATCACGGCTGCGCGTGAGGCGGTTGAACAGCGTGGATTTGCCGACGTTGGGACGACCGACCAGGACCAGGGTGGGCAGCATCATCGATGTACCGCGATCGCAAACAGGTCGCCGTCGCGGGTCTGCACCAGTGCGCCGTCACCCATCAGCACCGGCGCCGCGAGGATGGCGCTGCCATCGGTCTTGCGCCGCGCGACGATGCTGCCATCGTGCGCATCGAACACGTGCAGATAGCCCTCGTAATCGCCGGCCACCAGGAAATCATCCAGCGGATAGGGTGCGGTCAGCTGGCGATAAGCATGCTGGTCGTTCTTCCACAATGTAGCACCGCTGCTGCGGTCCAGCGCGTACACGCTGCCATCCGCATCACTCAGGTACAGATAAGCGCCGAACATCGCCAAACCCTTGTCGCTCGATATGTCGCGTGACCACAGGGGGTTGCCTTGGATTGCATCGAAACAGGCGACGCGGCCTTGGAACGCCACGGCACACACCTGCCGGTCGTCCACCACGGGCAGGCTGGTGATGTCGCTGATGCGTTCCAGTTCGGTGTTGCCGCGCGGTTGCGACACCGCGGCTTCCCAGATGACGATGCCCTTGGTAAGGCCGATGGCCGCCAGCCTGCCGGCAGCGAATCCGGCATACACCATGCCGTTGCGGATCACCACCCCGGCATGGTTGCGCACACTCAACGGCGGAGTGCTGCGCTCATAAAGCCACAGGCGCTGACCATCCTGCGCGTTCAGCCCGGCGATGCGACCGTTGCCGATGCGCACCACCACGATGCCGCTGGCGATCTGCGGCGCACTCAGCACTTCACTGGAGACCTTCACCTGCCAGCGCAGTTTGCCGTCAGCCTCGTCGTAGGCGGCCAGCTCGCCCTGATCGCCACCGATCAGCACCAGCCCTTCTCCCGCACCGACCCCGCCGCTGATGGTGAAGCCCGGTTCGATGCGCCATAGCTGTTTGCCACTGTCGCGGTCGAGGCGATACAGGTAGCGTTTGCCGGCCGCGAACACCGCCTCGCGCGTCACGCCCGGCGTCAGCACGCTCAGCCCGCCGTCACCCAGCGATTGCTGCCAGCGCACATCGATCTTCGCCGACGGCTGGAACGCGGTCAGCTTGGCCGGCTCGATGCCCGATTTGCTGCTGCAGGCTGCCAGCAGCAGCACGCTTGCGACCGTGGACCAGCGAGACAGCTTCATTGCGCGCTACCCAGACCGTCCAGCTTCAACTGGATCAGGTTGCGCTGCGCACCTTGCGCGTCGGACTTCTCCAAGGCCTGCTGGTAGGCCGCGCGCGCTTCTGCTGGCTTGCCCATGACATTCAGCACATCCCCCTTCAGGTCGGCATACACGCCGTCATAGGCCGCAGGTGGCGCTTCAATGGAGCCGTCGACGTTCGTCGACGGAGACTGTGGCTGTCCTGCGCTGCTAGACCGATCGAAGGACACGAATCAATGGAGCCGTAGACGTTCGTAGACGGAGCCGGGCCACATGCTGCAGCCCCTCTTCGTCCGCATGTTCGATCACCCACCACAGGCGCGCCTTGGCGCGGCCCGCATCCCCTCCCTGCAGGCCGACCTGTGCCGCGAGCAACTGCGCACGCGTGGCATACGGGCTGTCGTCGTAACGCTCCACCAGTGCGTCCACCGCATCGCTGATGCGTTGGGCATCGCCGCTGGCGGTCTGTTTCATCACCTCGGCGTACAGGCTGGCCGCCTCCGCGGCCTTGCCGGCCTGATGCCGCTTCCAGTACTGGCTACCGGCGAAGGCCAGCGCGGCCACCAGCACGGCGCCGATCACCCAGTTGCCGTTCGTCTTCCACCAGGCCTTGAAGGCCTCGACCTGTTCCTGCTCATGCAAATCCAGACTGGACATACTCCTCCCCTCACTTGATCAATTCGTTAACCTTGTGCTGCAGATCGCGCATGGCCACGCGCTGCTGCTCGCCTCCGCCGCGCAACGGCTTCAGCATCACCGCATCGGCCGCGGCCTCATCATCGCCGACGATCACCGCGCATACCGCCCCGCTGCCATCGGCCTTCTTCATCTGCGCCTTGAAGCTGCCGCCACCGCAATGCAGCAGCACGCGCACCCCGCTGTCGCGCAAGGTTTCCGCCGCGCGCCAGGCCAGCGCTTGAGCCAGTTCCCCCTGATGCACGACATACACATCCAGCGGCGCGGGCGGCGCTGTCATGCCGTCTTCCCGCAACAATGCCAGCAGGCGCTCCACGCCCATGGCGAAGCCCATGGCCGGCGCCGGTTTGCCGCCGATCTGGGCGATCAGTCCATCATAGCGGCCACCGGCGCAGATGGTGCCCTGCGCGCCGAGGCGCGTGGTGACCCACTCGAACACCGTGCGGTTGTAGTAATCCAGCCCGCGCACCAGCCGTGGGTTGATCTCGTAGGCGATGCCATGCTGCTGGAGAATGGCCTGCACTGTCTCGAAATGCTGGAGTGCGTCCTCTTCCAGCTCGTCCATCAACTTGGGCGCATTGCCCACCAGTTCCTGCATCGCCGGATTCTTGGTGTCGAGGATGCGCAGCGGATTGCTGTACAGGCGGCGTTGCGCATCGGCATCCAGCGCGTCCTTGTGATGCTCGAAATAGGCGATCAGCTTGTCGCGATGACGCTGGCGCGAGGCGCTGTCCCCCAAGGTGTTCAGTTGCAGCGACACATCCTTGATGCCCAGCTTGTTCCACAGCCGCGCGCACATGATGATCTGCTCGGCATCGATGTCCGGCCCGGCGAAGCCCATGGCTTCCACGCCGATCTGATGGAACTGGCGATAGCGCCCTTTCTGCGGGCGCTCGTGACGGAACATCGGACCGCTGTACCACAGGCGCTGCGGCGCGTTGTACAGCAGGTTGTGCTGCAACACGGCACGCACGCAGGAGGCCGTCCCTTCCGGACGGAGGGTCAACTGGTCACCATTCAGGCCGTCCTCGAAGCTGTACATCTCCTTCTCGACGATGTCGGTGACTTCGCCGATGGCGCGCTTGAACAGCGCGGTTGGCTCCACCAGCGGCATGCGGATGTTGCGGTAGCCATAGGCTTCCAGCCAGTCGCGCACGGTATCCTCGAACCACAGCCACAGCGTGGCTTCTTCGGGAAGGATGTCGTTCATGCCTTTCACGGCCTGCAGCCTGTCGTTCATTTCTTTGCGTACTTCCTTGCCACGTAATCGTTGACGATCTGGGTGAACTCGGCCGCGATGTTGTCGCCACGCAACGTCACCGTCTTTTCGCCATCCACATACACCGGCGCCGCCGGATTCTCGCCGGTACCGGGCAGGCTGATGCCGATGTTGGCCATCTTGCTCTCGCCGGGGCCGTTCACGACGCAGCCCATCACTGCCACCGTCATCTCTTCCACGCCGCTGTACTGCTCACGCCACAGCGGCATCTGCGCGCGCAGATAGGCCTGGATGTCCTGCGCCAGTTCCTGGAACACGGTCGATGTCGTACGACCGCAGCCGGGGCAGGCGGTGACCATGGGCGTGAACGAACGCAGCCCCATGGTCTGCAGGATCTCCTGCGCTACCACCACCTCTTCGGTGCGCGCACCGCCCGGCGGCGGCGTCAGCGACACGCGGATGGTGTCGCCGATGCCCTGCTGCAACAGCACGGCCAGCGCAGCGGTGGAAGCCACGATGCCCTTGGAGCCCATGCCGGCCTCGGTCAGCCCGAGATGCAGCGCGTAGTCGCAACGCCTGGCCAGTTCCTGATACACCGCGATCAGGTCCTGCACCTCGCTCACCTTGCACGACAACACGATGCGCTCGCGCGGCAGCCCCAGTTCCTCGGCACGCTGCGCGCTCTCCAGCGCGGAGACGATCAGCGCCTCGCGCGTCACCTCGCTGAAGTCCTTGGGCTCTGCCAGTTTGGCGTTCTCGTCCATCATGCGCGCCACCACGTCCTGGTCCAGACTGCCCCAGTTGACGCCGATGCGCACCGGCTTGTCGTACTGTTTCGCCACCGCGATCATCATGGCGAACTGGTCCTCGCCCTTGCGGTTCTTGCCCACATTGCCGGGGTTGATGCGGTACTTGGCCAGCGCCTGGGCGCATTCCGGATATTCGGTGAGCAGGCAATGGCCGTTGTAATGGAAATCACCAATCAAGGGCACCCTGCAGCCCAGCGCATCCAGCCGGCGGCGGATATGCGGCACGGCCGCGGCCGCCTCCGAGGTGTTCACCGTGATACGCACCAGCTCGGACCCGGCGAGCGCCAGTTCGTGCACCTGTTGGGTGGTGGCGGTGATGTCCGCCGTGTCGGTATTGGTCATGGACTGCACCACGATGGGTGCATCACCGCCGATGATCACGTCACCGACGCTGACCGCCCGCGTCTTGTGGCGCAGCACAGAAAGATGCGTCATGCGTTCTACTCCAGGACCAGCTTGGCGACACCCGCCGGATTGAAATGGGACAGATCGACCTGTTTACCGTGGTAATACAGGCGGACAGCGCCCGCCTTGCCGATGGTGACCTGATACGGGGCACGGTTACTGCCACCCACCCACTTCTCACCGCCGGCAGGGGTGATGCGGGAAAGCAGCAGCTCGCCGTTCACGTCCTTGATCTCCATCCATGCCTCTTCGTCGAACACGATATGGATCGGACGCTTCATCAGTTGCGCCAGCGGGACTGCCGGCTTGGGCTGTTGCTCCGGCGCAGCCTCGACGGGAACGGCCTGGGGTTTGGCAGCGAGCGGCTCCTTCGGCGTCTGTACGAGTTCCGGCTTGGCAACCTTGGCAGGCTTGGTCGCCTCAACCGGTTTGAAGTCGGCCGCCCGCTCATTCCCGACAGCCACGGCGGCCTCGACAACCGCCGAAGCGGTGGCCGGCTCATTCGCGGCGGCGGGCGTCACTTCCGGCTCGGCCGGAGCGGTAACGCGCCCTCCCTGCGTCCAGACAAACAGCAACAGCACGCAGGCCAACAGCAAAGCGCCCAGCAACAGGTAACGGCTGCGCATTAGGGAAGATTCCGCCACCGGCAAGGGCGTGCCACCGTCTTGCACGTCACCCACCTCGAAATGATGCTCGGTGCGGGTATGCGTGGCCTGTAGCAGCTTTTCCTCGTCCAGGCCCAGCACACGCGCATAGCTGCGGATGAAACCGCGCAGGAAGGTACCCTGCGGCAGGTGCGCGATGTCATCGCGCTCCAATGCCTCGACCTGACGCACGCTGAACTTCACACGCTGGGCGATCTCCTCCACCGACAATCCGCGCGCCTCGCGCGCCTCGCGCAACAGCGCGCCCACGCTGGATAAGGACTGCACGGTCGGTTGTTCTGTACGGGCCTCTTCCATCACTCACCCGCCTGCAGGAGTTGCGCTTCGCGCGAATCCGGGAAACGCTTACGCAACTGCAGCGCATAGCTGGCGGCCGTATCACGGTCTCCCATTTTGCGCTCGATGCGCACTCCCAGCCAAAGTTGGGCCGCATCCAGTTCCGTGCCGGCCTGCAGGAAGCGCCGCCAGTGCATGCGGGCCGTCGCGACATCGCCCTTGCTGTAATGGACCTCGGCCAGTCCGGCCAAAGCCTCCGGCATGCCGGGACGCAGGATCAGCGCACGCTCCAGGTAACTTTCCGCCGCCACCAGATCGCCCGCACGATGGGCGCAGATGCCGGCATTGGCATAGGCCAGATCCGGCGTGTTGTAGAGCGGATCCTTAAGGGCTTCAAGGAACTCGGTGATGGATTCCTTCGGTCGCCCGCGCTGGCACAGGAACCAGCCGAAATTGTTGTGCGTGGCGGCATTGCCTGGCTCCAGTTTGAGACTGCGACGGAAATCCGCCTCCGCCTGCGCATCCTCGCGCAGGGTCATGCGTATCAGTCCGCGCACGTTGTAAGCCGGCGCATAGGAGTCGTCTGACTGCAGGGCGACCCCGATCTCCTGCAAGGCGACCGCATACTGGCCGCGTTCGAAATAGGAAGCCGCCAGTTCGGTATGGATCTTTGCACTGTTGCGCGCACGCTCATCGACCGGGCTGGTACTTCCACAACCAGACAGCAACAGCAGTACAACCAAAGCCAGCTTCCTGCTTCTCATCGATTCACCTCCTGCAAACGCATGGTCCGTTTCGTCTTGTCCTGCACCTGCCCCGCCAGCTGTCCGCAGGCGGCGGCGATGTCATCGCCGCGCACCTTGCGGATGGTGGTGACGATGCCAGCCTGCATCAGAATGTCACGGAAACGTTTGACCGTCTCCATGTCCGAGCGCTGATAAGGCGCCTGCGGGAAAGGATTGAACGGGATCAGGTTGAACTTGCACGGCACATCGCGCACCAGGCGGATCAGCTCGCGCGCATCCTGCTCACGGTCGTTCACCCCGGCCAGCATCACGTATTCGAAGGTGACGAAATCGCGCGGCGCTTTCTCCAGATAGCGCTGACAGGCCGCCATCAGTTCATTCAAGGGATATTTCTGATTGATCGGCACCAGCACGTTGCGCAGCTCGTCGTTCGGTGCGTGCAACGAGATTGCCAATGCGACCGGGCACTCCTCGCGCAGGCGGTCCATCGCCGGAACCACACCGGAAGTCGAAACCGTCACGCGGCGGCGCGACAGCCCGTAGGCATGATCGTCCAGCATCAGACGCAAGGCATGCACGGTGTTGTCGAAATTCAGCAACGGCTCGCCCATACCCATCAACACCACGTTGGTGACGGGCCAATTGCCGTCCGCATCCTTACCAAGCGCGTGGTTCACCCACCACACTTGGCCGATGATCTCCGCGGTGGACAGGTTGCGGTTGAAACCTTGCTTGCCGGTGGAGCAGAACGCGCAATCCAGTGCGCAGCCCGCCTGTGTCGAGACGCAGAGCGTGCCCCGGTCATCCTCGGGAATGAACACGGTCTCGACCGCGTTGCCGGTGCCGACATCCAGCAGCCACTTGCACGTACCGTCGGAAGCGGTCTCTTCGCGCACCACGCTGGGCGTCTTGATGCAAGCGGTCTGCTTGAGCTTTTCACGAAGAGCGACCGCGAGGTCGCTCATCGCATCGAAATCGGACTCCCCGGCCTTGTACATCCAGCGCAACACTTGCTTGGCGCGGAACGGTTTCTCGCCCTGTTCCGCGAACCAGTCGGTCAGTTGTCCCACATCAAGATCGAGGAGGTTTTGCTTGGTCATCGCCATTAACCTATTACGCAGCCAAATTGCTACGTCGCGTGCTCGTTCATGCCTCGCCTACCGTCGAGGTATGTCTCGGCATTCACTGCGCGGCTCCTTGCGCTTTGGCTGCTCATCACGATTACTGGCGATGACAATGATCAACGAGAGTGGATATTCTTGGAGGCGAAGAAATAGGCGATCTCCATCTTCGCGTTGTCGGCGGAGTCGGAGCCGTGCACCGCGTTGGCGTCGATGCTGTCGGCGAAATCGGCACGGATGGTGCCTTTCTCGGCTTTCTTCGGATCGGTCGCGCCCATCAGGTCACGGTTCTTCTGGATGGCGTTCTCGCCTTCCAGCACCTGGATCATCACCGGACCGGAGATCATGAAATCGACCAGATCCTTGAAGAAGGGACGCTCCTTGTGCACGGCGTAGAAGCCTTCGGCTTCCTTGCGCGTCAGCTGGCGCATCTGCGCGGCGACGATCTTCAGCCCCGCGTTCTCGAAACGGGTGTAGATCTGGCCGATGACGTTCTTGGCGACGGCATCCGGTTTGATGATAGAAAGGGTA
>JBBIGX010000023.1:0-10637 GCA_037447315.1 Gallionellaceae bacterium
CCTATCAGCGTGATACCGAGCTGGCCGCTGCCTGCACCGGCACGCACTGCGGCTTCGACGAGGTGCTGCTCACTGGACTGGCCGAACGCATCGCCGCCTCCACCAGTGACAGGGTGTTCGTGGTGCTGCACCAGTCCGGCAGCCACGGCCCGGACTATTTCAACCACTATCCGCCGGACGGAGAAAAGTTCGCGCCGGTATGCCGCTCGGTGCAGTTGCAGGACTGCACGCCGGACAGCGTCACCAACGCCTACGACAACACCGTCCTGTACACCGACCGTTTCCTGGGCGCGACCATCGACCTGCTGCGCGGACTTCCCGAGACGGAGGCCCTGCTGGTGTACGCCTCGGACCACGGCGAGTCACTCGGCGAATTCGGCTTATACTTGCACGGCACCCCGTATGCGCTGGCACCCGATGTGCAGAAGGATGTGCCTTACATCGTGTGGATGTCCGATGCGTTCAAGGCGCACAAGACACTGGCCGCCGAAGCGGCACTGAAGCATGCGCAGCATGCCCACCAGACGCTGTTCCACAGCATCATGGGCGCGTTCGACATGCAAAGCGAGATCTATGATCCGCGCCTGGACATCTTCGCAGACAAGAATAGATAAGAGAGACGCTTGAGCAAACTGCGCGACTATCTGCCGAAGCAACGCCCGCTGGGCTTCATCGCCGCCTGCGTGCTGAGTCTCGCGGTCTGCGTGTTCTACCCCTCCGACCTCGCCAGCTACCGCGAGACCATCGGCGCCGAGCGCCCCGTCTGGGTCGAGCCGACCGAGAACGGGCTGCGCTTTGTGAACACCATCGTGCAAGTCGCGCTGCCGCTGCTGCTGCGCGACAAGGAAGGCATGGTGCAACTGCTCGCCGTCGGCGTTTCAACGACCCTCGCCACGCAAGGATTGAAACGCATCGTCAATGACCTAGAGGTCGGCGGCACGCGCATCGGCGAACGCCCCTATGCCCCGGACAGCCGCCACAACATGCCGTCCGGGCATTCCTCCATGGCCTCCTGCGCCGTGTATTTCGTGGCGCGCCGCTACGGCCTGTGGCACGCGCTCTACCTCGTGCCCATCCTGCTGCTGACCATGGCCGCGCGCATCCTGCTCGATGCGCACACGCTCTCCGCCGTGCTCGCCGGCTGTCTGATCGGGCTGGCCTGCGCCGCCTGGTTCACCTCGCCCTATCGTCAAGAAATAACAACAAAGCACTCTTCCGAAAATAAAATTTGAAATATCCAATTACCATGAGGTCGTTATGAGCGCAAAGAATGATTCAAGGTGGTGAGAATTTACATCCAGCAATTCGGCACTCAGCTCGAACAGTCTCTTGTCAAGAAAGATCCCAAATGATTTTGGCATCACTCTCACAATCTAACCGCTATGCAAACCTGCATCCGCTGTTCCAGTACGCTTTCGAGTACATGCGCGACACCGACCTGTACGCGCTCGCGCCGGGGCGCTATCAGGTGCTGGGCGACGATCTGATCGCCATCGTGGAACAGGTGCCTGCCAAGACGAAAGAGATGGCGAAGCTGGAAGCGCACCGCAAATACATCGACATCCAGCTGGTGCTGGAAGGCGACGAGACCATGGGTTGGAAACCGCTGACGGACTGCCTGAACCCGGTGAGCGAGCACAGCGAAGAAAAAGACATCCGCTTCTTTCACGATGCACCAGCTTCGTATGTGCCGGTGCCGCCGGGTCACTTCTGCATCTTCTTCCCGGAGGATGCGCACGCGCCGCTAGTGGGAACCGGCACGATACGCAAGGTGATCTTCAAGGTCGCCGCCAATCCGGCTTAATCGAAAGCGATATCGCCCTCGGCGACCTGATCGCCGGCTTTGATGCCCTTGAAGTCGAACAGGCTGCTGTCCAGCAGGTGCGAGGGACGCACGTTCTGCATGGCGGTGAAGATGGTCTGCGTGCGCCCTGGATACTGGCGTTCCCACTGCGTGAGCATCTCCTTGATGTTCTGGCGTTGCAGGTTCTCCTGCGAGCCGCACAGGTTGCACGGGATGATGGGGAACTCCATGCCGCGCGCGTAACGGGCGATGTCCTTCTCGGCGCAGTAGGCCAGCGGGCGGATCACCACATGGTCGCCCTTGTCGGTCACCAGCTTGGGCGGCATCGCCTTCAGTTTGCCGCCAAAGAACAGGTTCAGGAACAGCGTCTCCACCATGTCGTCGCGATGGTGGCCCAGCGCGATCTTGTTCGCGCCCAGTTCGCCCGCCACCTTGTAGATGATGCCGCGCCGCAGACGCGAGCACAGCGAACAGGTGGTCTTGCCCTCGGGAATCTTCTCCTTGACGATGGAATAGGTGTCCTGCGTCTCGATGTGGAACTCGACACCGATGCTCTTCAGATAGTTCGGCAGCACGTCGGCGGGGAAACCCGGCTGCTTCTGGTCCAGGTTCATCGCGATCAGCTTGAAGTCGATGGGCGCGCGCTTCTGCAGGGTGCGCAGGATGTCGAGCAGCGTGTAGGAATCCTTGCCGCCGGAGAGGCACACCATCACCACGTCGCCCTCTTCGATCATGTTGAAGTCGGCGATGGCCTTGCCCACCGAGCTTTCCAGCCGCCCCTTGAGACGATTGAAATTGGTGGAATGATGTTGGAAATGGGTGGGATGGATGATGTCGTTCATGATGTTCAGAGATTGATGGAGCGCCCCCCGTCCACCGCGATCACCTGCCCGGTGATGTAGGGCGCATCGGCGATCAGGAACTGCACGGTCTTGGCGATATCGTCGGGCGTGCCTTCGCGTTTCAGCAGCGTGTGCGCCACGATCTTGCGGCGCTTTTCCTCGTCATCCCATTCCGCGCCTTCCGGCCAGATGATGACGCCGGGCGCCACCGCGTTCACACGCACCTGCGGCGCCAGTTCCTGCGCCAGCCCCTTGGTCAGCGCCGTCAGGCCCGCCTTGGCCACGCTGTACAGCAGGTGACCGTGCATCGGACGCTCGGCATGGATGTCCACGATATTGACGATGCAACCATGCTGCCGGCGCAGCTCGGCGGCGGCGGCCTGCGCCAGCAGCAGCGGCGCTTTCAGGTTGGTGCCGACCAGGTCGTTCCACTGCGCCGCATCGATCCCGTCCAGCGGCGTGGCATAGAAACTCGAAGCGTTGTTGACCAGTGCATCCAGTCGCCCGCAATGCGCCACCACCTCTGCCACCATGCCCGGCAGCGCGGCGGCATCGAGCAGGTCTGCCTGCACACAGAGCGCCGAACCGGCACGGCGGTCGTTCAGTTCGCCGCGCAAGGCGAACGCCTCATAGGCCGAGCTGCGGAAATGGATGGCGACATTGGCACCTGCCGCATGCAGACGGCGCACGATGGCCGCGCCCACGCGCTTCGCCCCGCCGGTCACCAAGATGGTCTTTCCCTGCATCGCAAACCCCACTAAACTTTGGCCCATCGCCAATCCGCGCATGACGGACGCCAGTCCGCCGCTGCCAATTATACCCGAGCATGCACGCCACCCTTCCGCCCCCCAGCACCGATGCCCTCGCCCACAGCGCGCGGCTGTGCGAGCTGATCCGCAACGACATCGCCAGCCAGGGCGGCTGGATCCCCTTCTCGCGCTTCATGGAACTGGCGCTGTACGCGCCGGGACTGGGCTATTACACCGCCGGCGCACGCAAGTTCGGCGAATCCGGCGACTTCGTGACCGCGCCGGAACTTTCCTCGCTGTTCGGCCGCACGCTGGCGCGCCAGTTGCAGGAAGTGATGCAGGCCAGCACGCCGCACATCCTGGAGCTGGGTGCCGGCAGCGGCAAGCTGGCGCTGGACATTCTCGGCGAACTGGAACGCCGCGACGCCCTGCCCGAGACCTACTCCATCCTCGAAGTCAGCGCCGACCTGCGCCAACGCCAGCAGGCGCTACTGCGGGAAAGACTGCCGCACCTGTTCGACCGCATGCGCTGGCTGGACGCGCTGCCCGAAACGCTCAGCGGCGCGGTGTTCGGCAACGAGGTGCTGGATGCGCTGCCGGTGCATCTGGTGTACTGGCACGCAGGCCGCATCCTGGAACGCGGCGTCGCCCTCGAAGACCAGCGCTTCGTCTGGGCCGACCGCCTGCCGCAGAACAAGGTCCTGCACGACATCGCCAAAGACATCGCCGTGCCGGACGATTATTTGAGCGAGATCTCGCTCACCGCGCGCGGGCTGGTCTCCAGCCTCGCCGAACGCCTCACACGCGGTGTGCTGCTGTTCATCGATTACGGTTTCGGCGCGCGCGAGTATTACCATCCGCAGCGTCATCGCGGCACGCTGATGTGCCACTACCGTCACCATTCGCACGACGACCCGTTCTACCTGCCCGGCCTGCAGGACATCACTGCCCACGTCGATTTCACCGCCGCCGCCGAAGCCGCCATCGACTACGGCGCGCACCTGCTGGGCTACACCACGCAGGCGCACTTCCTGCTCAACAACGGCATCACCGAACTTCTGCACGACGTCCCGCCCGAGAACGTGCGCGAATACCTGCCCCTGTCGAAACAGGTGCAGCGCCTCACCAGCCCGGCCGAGATGGGCGAACTGTTCAAGGTGATGGTGCTGGGCAAGGGCATCGACATCTCGCTGCAGAACTTCATGATGGGCGACCGCTCACGCTCGCTATAGGGCGAGATGTCACGCCTCCACAGCTTCCCGCCCGTCGCCGGCAAAGACGCGACCGTACTCATCCTCGGCAGCATGCCCGGCACGCGCTCGCTACAAGCGCAGCAGTATTACGCCCATCCGCACAACGCGTTCTGGAAGATCATGGGGGAACTGTCAGGCGCCGCACCGCAACTGCCTTACGCGCAACGGCTGCGCGCCCTGCGGCAGGCGCACATCGCCCTGTGGGACGTGCTGCACTCCTGCGAACGTCAGGGCAGCCTGGACAGCGACATCGAGGCCGAACAGGTCAACGACTTCGCCGACTTCTTCAAGCGCCATCCGCACATCACCCGCGTCTGCTTCAACGGCGCAAAGGCGGAACAAAGTTTCAGGAAATATGTGTTGGGAAAACAGACGCTGCCGGACTTGCATTACACCCGCCTGCCCTCCACCAGCCCGGCACATGCGGGGATGCGTTATGAAGAGAAGCTGGCGGCGTGGCGCACTGCGCTGTCGAAATCAGGATGACGCTCAACGCCTGACCATGGCATCGGCGACGCCGATCGCCAGTTGCGCGATGGCCAGCGCGGCCGGCGCACCGGGCGAGGATTGCACCAGCAGCTGGCGGCGCATCACCGCCTGGCGCACGGCCGGGTCGGCCGGGATATCGCCCATGTGGATCAGGTGCAGGGTCTGCTCCGGCGCGGTCTTCACGAAGCGGTCGAACACCTGCTGCAACTGGGCGGTGATGGTCTTGCCGTCGCCCTGGCGCGCGGCCTGGTTGATGACGACACGGATGTCGTTGCGCTTCTGCTGTGTGGCCAGCACCTTGATGGTGGCATAGGCATCGGTCAGCGCGGTCGGTTCCGGCGTCGCCACCAGCAGCACTTCGGAAGCCAGGGACACGACGAACAGCACCACGTCGGAGATGCCGGCGCCGGTATCGAGCAGGATGATGTCGAAGCGCGGCACCAGTCCCTCGACGATGCGCAGAAAATCGTCGCGCACCTCGGGCGTCAGACGCGAATACTCGATCAGACCGGAGCCCGCCAGCAGCACCGAGAAGCCGCCCGGCGCCTGCAGGATGGCCTCGTCGAGTTTGGCCTTGCCGGTGAACACGTCATGCAGGGTGATCTTGGGATAAAGGTTCAGCACCACGTCCAGGTTGGCCAGCCCCAGGTCGGCATCCAGCACCAGCACGCGCAGGCCGCGTTTGGCCAGCGCCGCCGCCAGGTTGGCCGAGACGAAGGTCTTGCCCACGCCGCCCTTGCCGCTGGTCACCGCCAGCACCTTGCTCCAGGCCTTCATCGGCTCGGGCGCGGCCGGCTTGTCCTCTTGTGTACGGTTCTCGACTTCGCTCATCCCACTTTACCTATGCCTGTCCACCGGGCGCATCGCCGGCGCCGCTCTCTGCCCATGCCGGATCACCGGTCAGCAGGTGGCCGAACAACATGCCTTTCTCCTCCGCGCTGACCGAGACCTCCTGCTGCGCCTCGATGAACACGCGGTTGCGCCCGGCGCCCTTCGCCATGTACAACTGTTCATCGGCACGATCGACCCAAATTGAAGGGGTGGAACGTACCCACACCGGCGCGAACGCACCGCCGATGCTCACCGTGACCTTGAGGTTCAACACCGGCGACACGGGAATGGAGAGTGCCTCCACCGCCTTGCGGATACGCTCCGCCGCCGCCTTGCCGAACGAAACCGCACAATCCGGCAGGATCACGGCGAACTCCTCGCCGCCGTAGCGCGCCACCGTATCCATCGGACGCACGCTGTCTTGCAGGCAGCGCGCCACCGCCTGCAGCACCACATCGCCCGCGTGGTGGCCGTGGGTGTCGTTCACCTTCTTGAAATGGTCGATATCCAGCATCAGCAACAGGGTGGAATCGCCCGAACGCGCGACTGACTCGATCTCCTTTTCCAGTACGCGCAGGAAGAAGCGGCGGTTGGCGAGGCCGGTCAGCGAATCATGCATGGACATCGCGCACAAGCCATCCACCACCGCCTGCACATAGGCCCGTGGCGAAACCAGCGGGTCCGGCAGGGACAGGGCCGGATCATGCTCGAGCAACGCCCGCGCCTCATCCAGGCGCAGTTCGCTCAAGCGGATCGTGGAAGTCTGGTCAGTCACGTTGCAAGCGTTCGATCACAAAACGGTCGGGCAGCATGCCCGGCGGCACGGAACGGAGTATCGGAGGGCATGTCGTTCCCGTCAATGCGTATCTCCCCGATGCCGCGCCGAGACCACCGCCTCCACCGCCAGGATGCGCGCCTCGCGCACCTTGTCGGCGATGAGGTTCTTGTCCGGCGTGGCGCGGGCGATGTCGCCGGCATTCACCGCGCGCGCGGCGGCAGCGCAGGCTTGCAGATAGGGCGCTTGCGGATACGCGTCATGCTCGTGTCCGGTGCGGCCGTGGGCGTCGGATTCGCAGGTCTGCAGGATGAGTTCGAAACGTTCCGGCTTGCGCCACAGGTCGCAGGCGTCGAACACCTTGACGATGGTGTCGGGGCGCAGGTCGCGCGCCTTGTGCACATGGCTGTGGTATTGCGCGACCAGCAGCGCCAGGTCGCGGCACTCGCCGGGCACGCGCAGGCGTTCGCAGAGTTTCTTCAGCAGGTCCACGCTGCGCTGCTCGTGGCCGATGTGACGCGGCAATGTGTCTTCCGGCGTGGTGGCCTTGCCCAGGTCGTGACCGAGTGCGGCGAAGCGCACTTCGAGCGGCCGGTTGTGTTTCGCGGTGTCGTCGAGCACCATCATCACGTGCACGCCGCAGTCGATCTCGGGGTGGTAGTGCGCGGGCTGCGGCACGCCGAACAGGGCATCCACCTCGGGCAGTATCTTCTTCAGCGCACCGCAGTCGCGCAGGGCGAGGAAGAAGCGCGAGGGATGTTTCTCCATCAGGCCGCGCGCCAGTTCCTGCCACACGCGCTCGGCCACCAGCGCATCCACTTCGCCGTTGTCCACCATCGTCCGCATCAGCTGCAGCGTCTCCGGCGCGATGGAGAAACCGAAACGCGCGGCGAAACGCGCACCGCGCAGGATGCGCACCGGGTCTTCGGCGAACGCGGCACTGACATGGCGCAGCACGCCGGCCTGCAGGTCGCACTGGCCGCCGTAGGGATCGATGAGGGTGCCGTCGGCATCCAGCGCCATGGCGTTGATGGTGAAGTCGCGCCGCGACAGGTCCTGCTCCAGTGTCACATCGGGCGCGGCATGGATGTTGAAGCCCTTGTAACCGGCGGCGGTCTTGCGCTCGGTGCGCGCCAGCGCATATTCCTCGTGGGTGTCGGGGTGGAGGAACACGGGGAAATCCGCGCCCACCGGGCGGAAGCCGCGCGCCGTCATCTCTTGCGGCGTGCTGCCGACCACCACCCAGTCATGATCGGTGACCGGCAGGCCGAGCAGCTCGTCGCGCACCGCGCCGCCGACACGGTAGACCTTCAGTCCCTCACATCTTTTCGGCATGCACGCGCGCCTGTTGCGGTGTGTTGGCACCGACCACACCCAGCCGCTGCTTGAGCGATTCGGAGGGATGGCCGAACAGTTTGGCGTAATAGATGGTGTTGCTCATCACCTTCTTCACATAGTCGCGCGTCTCGTCGAACGGGATGGTCTCGGCGTAGATGGCGCCCTCCAGCGGCACGCTGCCGCGCCAGCGGTTGGCGCGCGAAGGGCCGGCGTTGTAGGCGGCAGAAGCCAGCACCAGGTTGTCCTCGAAACGGCTGTATACGCTCTTCATGTAATAGGTGCCGAGGCGCAGGTTCACGTCGAGCTGGTGGATGAGCCCCTTCTGGTAACCCTTGAGGCCGATGCGCCGCGCCGCCCAGCGCGCCGTCTCGGGCATGATCTGCATCACCCCGGCGGCACCGACGCTGGACTTCGCGTGCGTCACGAAGCGGCTCTCCTGGCGCATCAAGCCGTACACCCACGCCTCCTCGACGCCGTGCTCGTCGAGCGAGGCGCGCAAGGCATCACGGTAGGGCGCGGGATAACGCAGGTTGAAATCGTGCAGCGACACGGTGCGCATGGCGGCGTTGATGGAGCGGTCGTACATCGCGTTGCGGCGCGCGACCTCGGCCGCCACCAGCAGCTCGCGGTCGGCCAACCCGCGCATCGCCCAGTCCCACTCCTTCATCGCCTCGGTGTGCAGCCCCATCTGGTACAGCAGCACGGTGCGCTGGATCCCCGGGCGCGCCTGCATGGCCTGCAACTCGCCGTCTTGCGGCTCGAACTGCGCCGACACGATGCCCGCGCCCGGCGCCGCGCCCAGTTCCTCCGCGGCCAGTTGCCCGTAGAAATGGAATTCGCGGCTGAGCGGTGCCAGCAGCACCTCGGCATCGTCCGGATGGCCCAGCGCGATCAGCGCGCGCGCCTTCCAGTAGCGCCAGGCCGGATCGTTCTGCTGCTCCACCGACATGGCGGTGATGCCCTCCCACACCCTGTGCCAATCCTGCGCGCGCAGTGCGGCGCGCACGCGCCACGCCATCTGCTGCGGGTTCAGCGCCGCCTCGTCGGCGGCGGCATACCATTCCAGCGCGCGCGGATCGTGCTGGCGCGCCGCTTCGTAACCCAGCCAGCCGTAGAGATATTGCCGTTCTTCCGGCGGGAAATGTTGGGCCAGTCGTTGCCATTGCGCATGCGCCGACGTCACCGACTGGCGCGCCATGCGCTGCAGCGCGAACAGTGCCACCCTGCGCCGCCCGGCCTCTGCCTGGTCCAGCTTCACCCGCTGCAGGTAGCGTTGCGGATTGCGCTTCGCCTCGTCCAGCTCGGCCAGCGGCAGCGCCTCGCCCTTGGGCAGGTGGCGCGCCAGCTTCTTCGCTTCATTCACGTCGCCCGCTTCGAGCAGAAGGCGGATGCGCTGCCCGATGTCCTGCGGCGTGATGACGCCGCGCCTGATCGCGAACTCGAACACCGGCTGGCAGCTGTCGGCCTTCGCCCCGGCGAACCACTGCTTGCGCGCGGCGCGCAGCGCCAGCGCCTCGTCCTGCATGCGCTGCCAGGCGATGGCATGACAGGTCAGTTCGGCATCGGCATTGATCAGGTGCGGATATTCGGCGGCGAACTCATCCCAGCGCTGCTTCTTCGCCATCTGCTTGAGCCATTCGCCGCGGAACTGGTCGATCACCGGCGTATCTTCCTCGCGCGCGAGAAACTCGTGGACGGGACGGGTGTTGGCCTCGTCCCAGTGCAGGCGCAGGCGGTAATAGGTGACATAGGGTTCGAGCGGGGTGTCTTCCAGACGCTTCGCCGCCTGCTCCAGCGCCGCCACCTTGCCCGCCGCAAAAGCGGTGCGCGCCGCCATGAAATCCGCGGCCATGTCGGCACGGGAAGACAGCGCTAACAGCAACAGCAGGAAGGCGAAACGTCTCATGGCGGAACATCCGGATGCATCGTGGCAAAGCATATCACAGCGCCCCGCCGCCATGACGTTCAGGCACCCCGAAACGCACGAATGAAAACGCCTCCGGACGGGCAACGGGGCGCGACCGTCCTTTCAGCGCTGGTTCGCGTACATCTTCTGCAGGAAGGCTGCGATGTCGGCTTCCGCAAGGAAAGACGGGAAGGCGGGATGCGCCGGCGCGATGTGCGCCGTTTCGGCGACCGCCAGTTGCGGGTTCCACCCCGCATACATCACCTCGTCATCGTAGGTCTCGACGACCGCTTCCACGCGTTCGACCGCGTAGCCGCTCATATCCATCACGATAGCCATGACACACCTCCTTCACTGCGAAGCGACAACGCGCCCCGTTGAACAATGTATCGGCATGCCGCCGGAAAAACTTAGCCGGATATTCCGTCATTCCCGCGACGCCACGGGCAAAAAAACAGGGGAGACCGAAGTCTCCCCTGTTGGTTCATCGCTTGATGGGAGCCGGCAGGCCGGCCCCTTAGGTCAGCGTTGAATTACCAAGCGGCTTCCAGCATGCCGGTGAACAGGCTGTCGCCGTTCGTGCCTTGGGCCTTACCGTACTTGGTGAAGTTGGCATGCAGCGCCACGTTCTGTGCCACATCGTACACTGC
>JBBIGX010000024.1:0-10249 GCA_037447315.1 Gallionellaceae bacterium
TCAGAACGTAAACGATCAACGAACCCTGCGCCGCCATACAGCGTAACCATAATGTTTCTTTCATCCGTACGGACAACTTACAGACCAATGCGCATCCTGATCGCCGAAGACGATGAAGTCCTTTCCGACGGCCTGTGCCGCTCCATGCGCCAGTCCGGCTATGCCGTGGATTGCGTGAAAGACGGTTTCTCGGCCGATGCCATCCTCGGCGGCGAACAACCGTTCGACCTGGTGATCCTCGATCTCGGTCTGCCCAGGATCGACGGCTTCACCGTACTGAGGGGCCTGCGCGACAAGAACCGCCAGGTGCCGGTGATCATCCTCACCGCGCGCGATGCCGAGGAAGACCGCGTCAAAGGGCTGGACCTCGGCGCGGACGACTACATGGTCAAGCCGTTCAGCCTGCCGGAACTGGAAGCGCGCGTGCGCGCGCTGCTGCGTCGCGGCCAGTGCGGCGTGAACCCGGTGTACAACTGCGGCGCACTGACCTTCGACAGCGTGGGGCGCCGCGCTGCCATCAACGGCGAGACGCTGGACCTCACCACGCGCGAACTCAGCGTGCTGGAGGCCCTGATGTCGCGCATCGGCTGGGTGATCAGCAAGGAACAGCTGCTGGAGCGGCTGTACAGCTATTCGGAGGAAGCCAGCAGCAACGCCATCGAGGTCTACATCCACCGCCTGCGCAAGAAGATCGAGCCGGCCGGCGTGACCATCCGCACCATACGCGGGCTGGGCTACATCATCGACCGTGCCGCCCGGACACATGACTGATCTGCGGGAAACACACGCCGGCGACTTTTCGCTGCGCGTCCACCTCATCAACTGGCTGCTGACCCCGTTGTTCGTGCTGTGGCTGTTCAGCACCATCGCCGGGAATGTCGCCACATTGAACTACGCCAACAAACCTTACGACCACTCGCTGCTGCAACGCGCGCAGGCGGTGGGCGAGCAACTGCGGCTGGGCGGCGGCGACGAGCGCCTGCACCTCAAGCTGGATCTGCCCGACGGCAGCTCGCCCTCTTTCCCGGACAAGGTGTTCTATACGGTCAGCGACCGCGATGGCAAGAAACTCGCCGGCAACGGCAACCTCGGCCGACCGCTGGCCTATCGCGGCGGCAAGATCAGCCCCCTGTTCAGCAACAGCGAACGCAACGGTGAAAAGACGCGCAACGTCAGCCTGGTGTTCTTCAACCCGGACAGCAAGAAGCTGTACCAGCTCACCATGTCGGAAACCATACAGCAGCGACAGGCGCTGATCCGCGGCATCCTTGCCAACATCGTGATCCCGCAGCTGCTGATCCTGATCGCGGTGGGGGCGGTGTGGTATGCGCTGACCCAGGGGCTGGCGCCGCTCGACCGCCTGCAGCGCAAGGTGAAAGAGCGCCGGCGCGACGACCTGAGTCCGATCGACAGCCGGAAAGCGCCGGAAGAAGTGCGGCCGCTGATCGACGCGGTGAACGACTTGCTGGACCGCCTGCAACAGGCAATGCAGGCGCAGAAACGCTTCGTCGCCGATGCCGCGCATCAGTTGCGCACCCCCATCGCCGGCCTGAGGACCCAGGCCGAACTGGCATTGCGCACCGAAGATCCCGAGCAGAAGCAGCAGGCGCTCGAACACATCCTCACCAGCACCCGCCACGGCATGCGTCTGGTCAACCAGCTGATGACCCTGGCCCGCAACGAACCGGGCGGGCAGGGCACGGAGAATTTCCAGCCGTTGAACCTCAACCAGCTGGCACAGGACTGCACCGCAAGCTGGATACCGATGGCGCTGGACAAGGAGATCGACCTCGGTTTCGAGGGCGCCCCCGACATCGAAGCGGTGATGGGGGATGCGACCAGCCTCAGCGAACTGCTCAACAACCTGATCGACAACGCCCTGCGTTACACGCCGCGCGGCGGACACATCACCGTCAGCGTCGGCGCCTCCAGTCAGGGGCCGGTATTGAGCGTGGAAGACAACGGTCCCGGCATCGACCCGCAGCACCGCGAGCGGGTGTTCGAACGCTTCTACCGCGTGCTGGGGACAGGCCAGAGCGGCAGCGGACTCGGCCTTGCCATCGTCGCCGAAGTCGCCAAACGCCACCAGGCCGCGCTGCGCCTTGATGCCGGCAGCGGCGGCAAGGGCACGCTGATCAGCGTACGTTTCCCGCGCCGTATCTCACCGGCAACCCTCCCCCGGACAAATTCCGGCAGCGGGCGCATTTCTATGGCGGCGCCTGAACGCTCCCGTCAAAGGAAGACGTAGACCGCCGCCCCGGCGAAATAGCACAGCATGGCCAGCAGGCTGATCTTTTTCACGTACCAGAAGAATTCGATCTTCTCCAGCCCCATCGCCGCCACCCCGGCGGCCGAACCGATGATCAGGATGGAGCCGCCAGTCCCCGCCGCATAGGCCATGAATTCCCAGATGAACGAATCCGGCGGGAACTGCTCCAGCGGATACATGCCCATGGAGGCGGCAACCAGCGGCACATTGTCCACCACCGCACTGGCCAGGCCGATGAGCGTCACGATGATGGCCTGGTTGCCCACGGATCTATCCAGCCATTCCGCCAATCCGGCCAAAATATGCGTGTGTTCCAGCGTGGCGATGGCCAGCAGGATGCCGGTGAAGAACACCAGCGAAGGCATATCGATACGTTGCAGGGCGGCGACCAGCGTCAGGCGCTGCTTCTGCTCTTCGCTCTTGTTGCGATGGACCAGTTCACCGACCAGCCACAGCAACCCCAGGCCGAACAGGATGCCCATGAACGGCGGCAGATGGGTCAGCGTCTTGAACACCGGCACAGCGCACAAGATGCCGATGCCCGCGTAGAACATCAGATTGCGTTCGAACGAGGTCGTCTGATATTCGCCTGCCTGCATCTCGACCTTGGCCGGGCTGTCCACCCGCTTGCCACGCAGCAGATAACTGATCACCAGCAGCGGCACCCCCAGGTTCACCAGCGATGGCAGGAACACGCCCTCCATGATCTTGAGCGCAGTGATCTGCCCGCCTATCCACAACATGGTGGTGGTTACGTCGCCGATGGGCGACCAGGCGCCGCCGGCATTGGCAGCAATGACGATGATGCCCGCGAAGAACAGCCGGTCGTCGCGGCGCCCCAGCAACTTGCGGATCACCGAGATCATCACGATGGTCGTGGTGAGGTTGTCGAGCACCGCGCTGAGGAAGAAGGTGACCAGCCCGACCAGCCAGAGCAGCGCGACCAGACTGGCGGTCTTGATGCGGTCGGTGATGACTTCGAAACCGTCATGGGCATCGATCACCTCGACGATGGCCATCGCCCCCATCAGGAAGAAGACGATCTGCGCCGTGGCCGACAGGGTCTCGTTCAGCTGTTCAGTGACGTGGCCAGCATACACGGCATAAAGCGTCCACAACAGCCCGGCACCGATCAGCGCCGGCACGCTCTTGTTGACCTTCAGCGGGTGTTCGAAGGCAATGGCCGCATAGGCAAGGACGAAAACCGCAATTAACCAAGACTCCATATCTCGACTCTTTTCGAATATCAAAAATTGAAAATCATGCATCCTCTTGCAAGAAGCAGGCCCGGCCCATGCGCACCGGCAGCAGGCCCGCATCTTCTGCAGTTTCCGGCAGATCCCCCTCGCACCGGGTCTGGAATTGTCGGGAACCCCTCAATCCCGGCGGAGGCGAATCGGGCGTTATACTCAGCCTGCATTACCCACCCAGCGCTGCGCCTGCTCCAGCCCGCGCAGAGCGGCCATATCCACCATGCCCTGTCTCGCCGCCTGCGCATACGCCACCTGGAACAACTGTGCCGTGGCCAGCGCATCGGCCAGGGCATTGTGCCTGGCATCAATGCGGATGCCGAAGCGGTCGATCCAGTCGTCCAGCGCACGGCATCTGCGCGCCAGCGGGGGATTCAGCCCCGGCATCACATAGGCGAGGTCCAGCCAGGAATGCTTCAAGTTCAGGCCCAGATGTTCGCGCAATGCACGCCGAATCATGGTCTCGTCGAAGGCCACATGGAATGCAACCAGCGGCGACTTGCCCAGGTATTCGAGGAAAGCCAGCAATGCCTCGGTCGGCGGCTCACCTTCGAGTTGCGCCGCCGTGCCGATGCCATGCAGCAGGATGTTGCCCTTGTCGCTGACCGTCCGCTGCTGCAACACCACATAGAAACTGTCCCCGAGCGCGATCTTGCCGCCCACCACCGCAACGGCGCCGATGGAGATCAGTCTGTCCTTCCCAAGGTCGAGGCCAGTGGTCTCCACATCCACCACCACATAGCGCGAACCGAGGACGGGCAGGGTCAGGGACGGCGCGGGCAGCGCCTTCCATGCCGCCAGACGCTGGCTGTGCGCAGGCAGCAACCGCACTGCAGGGCCGAACCAGCGGTGCCACCACTCCATCACAGCTGGTACTCCATCGCCAGGCGCGCCTGCAACTTGCGCGCCTGGCGGAATGCCTCCTTCAGGATACGCCGGTCCAGCTCGTTCAGCTTCTCCGGATCGATCAGGTTGTCCAGCGCATGATCCTGCGCTCCCTGCGCGCTGACCTCATCGTGATGACGCAGGCGCAGCACCTGGATGAACAGCAGGGCATCCACCCAGGCATCGATCTCCGGCGGCGGGATGTTCAGCTTCTCGGCACTCGCACGCAGGCGCAGGAGGGTGTTGGTCTGCGGCACTCCCGCCGCCAGGCCGAAGATGCGCGCCGCATCGACGAACGGCGTGATGCCGTTCAGCTTGAGGTCGATCTTGTTCTCCTTGCCCAACACGAAGTCACGCACCATGCCCAGCGGCGGCCGGTTGCGCAGGGCGTTCTGGGCCATCATGTGCAGGAAACGGCTGTTGTCGCAGGCGGTGCGCGCCAGCCAGCCGCGCAGGTCGTCCGCCAGACGCTCGGCACCGTAGAGCGCGCGGAAATCGAAGAAGATGGAAGCGTTGAGCAACGCCTCCGGCGAACCGCCGCCGATCCAGCCGCCAAAAGTGCGCTTCCACTCCTCCAAAGACAGGCACCACTTCGGATTGCTTGCCATGATCTCGCCTTTGCACAGCGGGAAGCCGCACAAAGCCAGAGTCTCGTTGATGCGGCGTGCGACCGGCAACAGCTTCTCGCGCACCTGGTCCGCAGTCATGCCGGACGGCACCTCGAACAGGAGGGCATTGTCCTGGTCGGTGTTCAGCCTCTGCTCGAAGCGCCCCTCCGAACCCAACGCCATCCAGCACAGGCCATCGTGCAGCGGTGTACCGATCAATCCGCTGGCCTTGCATTCCAGTTCCACCACGCGTGCGGTGAGCAGGTCGTTGAAGGCGGAGATGAACTGGGTCAGCTGCTCCGGCGCCACCCCCCTGCGCCATCATGTTGTGCGCCATCTTGCGGATGTCGTTCGCACACTGCAGCAGCACCTGCGGCGTCTCGGCATGGCGTATGGTCGCCCCGATCTGGCGCAGGCCGACACGTTGCAGCGCGAACAGGTCCTTCTCCGAGACCAGCCCGACCAGCCGGCCGCCCTCGACCACCGGCACATGACGGAACCCTTGCCTGGCCATCAGCAGTGCCGCCTCGTGTGCCAGCGCCTGCGGCGGCAGCGCCGACAGCTGCGTGCTCATCACCTCGATGACCGGTCGTTCCAGATCGATCTGCGGGATGGCGATGCGGTCGAGCACATCGTGCAGCGTCATGATGCCGAGCGGCCTCCCTTCATCGTCCGCCGCGACCATCGAGCCGATGCGATGCTCGCGCATCCTCTCCAGCGCCTCGCGCACGCTGGTATCGGGCGCGCAGGTAATCGGCTTGCGGCGGATGATGGCAGAGAGCGGGCTAGCCAGCGACTGCTGTTCGACGCTGGACTGGCTGTATTGCGCCTGGATGACCTGCTTCGAGTGTTCCAGCAGGTTGGCGATGCGGCGCGTGCAGAAATCGCGGAAGGCGGCGCTCATGCCGATGAGCTCGCGGAACGCATCGGCCGGCAGTTCATAACAGAAGGTGTCGCTGCCGGCCCGATACACGCTGGCCACCGGGCGGTTGGCCAGCAGGGCGCCGAGCGGGAAGCATTCGCCTTCCATCAGCTCCAGCCAGGTGTCGGCATCGGAGGCCTTGGCCACATTCTGCTCGCCGTGCACTACCCCCTGCTTGATGACCAGGAAACGGTCGGCCAGCCCCTGGTCCGGCGATACGATGATCTCGCCTTCAGCGTAATAGCCGAGTTGCATGCGTTCCATCATCCACATCACATGGTTCAGATCCATGCGGTCGAACGGCGCATGCCGGGTGATGAAGGCCAAATCGGAAGGAGGGAGCGCGCTCAAGACAGACTCCCGTCGCAGAATGGGTCGATGGTTTATTATAGCCATCGACTTCTTTCAGGAACCTGACATGCCGTTCTCCAACCCCAGCCCTGCCGAGATCTGCCGTCTCCTGAAGACCTCGCACACCGTCGCCGTGGTCGGCCTGTCGCCCAACAGCAGCCGCCCCAGCTTCCATGTCGCCCAGGCGTTACAAGGCTTTGGCCATCGCATCGTGCCGGTGCGCCCGCTGGTCAAGGAAGTGCTGGGCGAACCGGCCTATGCCGATCTGGAATCCATCCCCTTCCCGGTGGACATCGTGGACGTGTTCCGTGCACCGGAGCATGTGCCGGCCATCGTCGACAGCTGCATCAAGCTCGGCATCAAACGCTTGTGGCTGCAGGACGGCGTGGTGCATGAGGAGGCCGCGCTGCGCGCGCAGGCGGCCGGCATCACCGTGGTGATGGACCGCTGCATGTTCCGCGACCATACCCGGCTCTGCGCCGACGTATAATCCGCGCATCTCACGCAGGCCACCATCATGACCCTCAAGTTCACCAAGATGCACGGCGCCGGCAATGACTTCGTGGTCATCGACGGTGTGCGCCAATCCGTCGCGCTGACGCCGGACAAGCTGCGCTTCATCGCCGACCGCCATTTCGGCATCGGCTGCGACCAGATCCTGCTGGTAGAGAAGTCGCTGCGCCACGATGCCGATTTCCGCTACCGCATCTTCAACGCCGACGGCGGCGAAGTGGAACAGTGCGGCAACGGCGCGCGCTGTTTCGTGCGCTTCGTGCATGAGAAGAAGCTGACCTCGAAAAAAGCCATCGTGGTGGAGACCAAGAGCGGCCTCATCTCGCCGCGCCTGGAAGAGGACGGCCGCGTCACCGTGAACATGGGCGCCCCTATCCTGGAACCGGCACGCATCCCCTTCGTCAGCGACAGCGATGCCGCCATCCAGCCGCTGGAGGTGGACGGCCAGAGCGTGCAGATCAGCGCCGTCTCCATGGGCAATCCGCATGCGGTGCAGGTGGTGGAAAATGTCGACAATGCACCGGTGGAACGTCAGGGCTGCCTGATCGAGCGCCACCCGCGCTTCCCCAACCGGGTGAACGTCGGCTTCATGCAGGTGGTCGATCGCAGCCACATCAAGCTGCGCGTGTATGAGCGCGGTGCCGGCGAGACGCTGTCCTGCGGCACCGGCGCCTGCGCCGCCGTGGTCGCCGGCATCCGCCGCGGCCTGCTGGACGATACCGTGCACGTCGCCACGCGCGGCGGCACGCTGACCATCGCCTGGGCCGGCGGCGAGCACCCGGTATTGATGACCGGACCGGCCATCACCGTGTTCGAAGGCGAGATCAATCTGTAAAGGGCAATCGATGAAATCCGACGACGTCGCAAACTATCTGAAAGAGCATCCCGAGTTCTTCGAGCAGCATCTGGACCTGCTGACCGAACTCAACCTGCCGCATCCGCACGGCGGCCGCACCGTCTCGCTGTCCGAGCGGCAGATGGTGGCCCAGCGTGAGCGCATCCGGACGCTGGAGAAGAAGCTGCAGGAGTTGCTGGAATACGCCAGAGAGAACGATGCACTGCAACTCAAGGTGCACCAGTTCAACTGCGCGCTGTTCGGCCCGCATGACCGCACCACGCTGCAGCACCTGGCGGCGCGCAACCTGAACGAGATCTTCGCCGTGCCGCATGTGGCGCTGCACCTGTGGCGCGATGAACCGCCCACCGCCGAGGTGCTGGCTTTCGCCGACGAGCACGCGCTGCCCGTATGCACCCACCACGCGGTGGCCGACACGCTGGACTGGTTCGGCGAATCCGGCGCGCACCTGCGCTCATTCGCCTACCTGCCGCTGCGCGCCAACGGCCAAACCATCGGCCTGCTGATCCTCGCCAGCGAGGACAAGGAGCGCTTCTACCCCGAGATGGGGACGCTGTTCCTGCAGCGCATCGCCGAGACACTGGGCAGCGCCTTCCGCCTGCATGTCTGATGCGCTGAATGGCTTCCTCGCCTGGCTCGGCACCGAGAAGCGCTACTCGCCGCATACGCTGGACAACTACGCGCGCGACGTGCGCCGCCTGCTTGAACTGGCCGGCGGCACGCCGCTGCCCGACCTGAAGAGCCATCACATCCGTCGCTACATCGCGCAACTGCACGGCAGCGGCCTGTCCGGCCGTTCACTGGCGCGTCTGCTGTCCTCCTGGCGCGGCTTCTACCATTACCTGATGCGCGACCACGGCTGCCCTGCCAACCCCTGCGTCGGCCTGCGCGCGCCGAAGTCGCCCAAGCCCCTGCCGCATGCACTCTCCCCCGACGAGGCCGCAAAACTGGTGGAGATGCCGGTGGAATCGGCGGCCGATGCCCGTGACAAGGCGATGTTCGAGCTGCTCTATTCTTCCGGGCTGCGCCTGGCCGAACTGGTCGGCCTGGATCTGGCCGCGATACAGGACACCCTGCACTCGCACGAGCTGCGCGTCACCGGCAAAGGCAGCAAGACACGCATCGTGCCGGTGGGGCAGCACGCCCTCTCTGCCTTGCAATCCTGGCTGGCCGTACGCGAGCAGCTTGCCAGACCGGATGAGCCCGCCCTGTTCGTCGGCAACCGCGGTGCGCGCATCGCGCCGCGCTCCGTCGAGCTGCAATTGCAGAAGTGGGCAGTGCGCCAAGGCCTCACCCGCCACGTGCATCCACACATGCTGCGCCATTCCTTCGCCACGCATGTGCTGCAATCCTCGGGCGACCTGCGCGCAGTGCAGGAGATGCTCGGTCATGCCAGCATCTCCACCACGCAGGTCTACACCCATCTCGATTTCCAGTATCTGGCCAAGATCTATGACGGCGCCCACCCACGCGCCAGGAAGAAACCATGACCCAGGACAAGAACCGTACACGCGACCCCGCACATCGCCCAGGCAGCGGCAAACCCGACTTCCGCCGCCGCAAAACGCCCGCCGCACCGCCACCGACCCATGCCCCGCGCTCAGGTACCTGCGCCACGCAGGCCGGCCTCCTCCTCCAGGCCGGGCGCGAGAGGTCGCTGCTGCGTCGCCATCCCTGGGTGTTCTCCGGCGCCATTGCAAGCATCAACGGCAGTTACCAGCGTGGCGACACCGTGGCGGTGCGCGATGCAGAGGGACGCTTCCTCGCCTGGGCGGCTTACAACCCCGACTCGCAGATCAGCGCGCGGGTGTGGTCGTGGGACGAGGCCGAACAGATCGATGCGGACTTCTTCCGCCGCAAGCTGGGCGCGGCTCTTGAGGCGCGCCGCGCCTTGCACATTGCGCAGGACAGCGACGGCATGCGCCTGGTGCATGGCGAGTCGGACGGACTGCCCGGCCTGATCGTCGACCGGTATGGCGACGTGCTGGTGCTGCAGCTCGGCAGCGCCGGCCCCGAGCGCTGGCGCGACACGCTGGCCGATGCATTGCAGGCGCTGTGCGCACCCGCCTGCATCTACGAGCGCTCCGATTCCGACGGACGCGAGCTGGAAGGCCTGCCCAAGCGCTGCGGCGTGCTGCGCGGAACCCTGCCGGATAAAGTGGAAGTGAGCGAACACGGCCTGCGTTTCGCGGTGGATGTGGCGGGCGGGCAGAAGACCGGTTTCTATCTCGACCAGCGCGACAACCGCGCGCTGACCGGCGCGCTGGCGCGGGACAAGGAGGTGCTCAACTGTTTCTGCTATACCGGCGGCTTCTCGCTGCATGCCTTGCGCAACGGCGCACGTTCCGTGCTGTCCATTGATGCCTCGGAAAGCGCGCTGCAACTGGCGCGGCGCAATGTGGAATTGAACGGATTAGATGCCCGCAGGATGGAATGGCTGTGCGCCGACGTGTTCGAGGCACTGCGCAAGCTGCGCGACCAGAACCGCAAGTTCGATTTAATTGTTATGGACCCGCCCAAGTTCGCGCCCACCGCCGCTTTCGCCGAGAAAGCCGCGCGCGCCTACAAGGACATCAACCTGCTCGGGTTCAAGCT
>JBBIGX010000025.1:0-10037 GCA_037447315.1 Gallionellaceae bacterium
GCGTACCGGTGACATTGGGCGGCGGCAGCTGGATGCAGAAGTTCTCTTTCTTGGTACCGTCCAGTCCGGCCTTGAAATATCCGGCGGATTCCCACTTGGAATACCAATGTGCCTCGATATTCTTGGGGTCGAAACTTTTGGCGAGTTCTTTTGGCTGAGTCATGTTTGTGCGGCGAAGTTGGGATCAGCCGGCTGGCTGAAGAAGGGCGCGATTATATCAAGCCGTGGCACGGCTTGCGGAAGCTTCAGGCTGCAGGCGGATTGTCCTGCGTCTCATGCAGCAGGCGCGGCAGCGCCTGCTTAAACTCGGCCAGGGCTTGGGTGACGGCTTGGTGCTGGGCGGCTTCCAGACGGGGCAGCAGGTGCTCGATGATCAGGGCATCCAGACGCGCATCCAGTACTCCGGTCAGTGCGGGAGGTTCGCTTGTCCTGGCAGGCTCGGTGCTTGCGGGCGCCGGCAGTTCGGCGGGCGTCGCAGGTGCCTCTTCTACTACCTCGGTGAGCAGAGGCGGCTCGTCACCGTCCACCACTTCGGTCAGCACTGGCAGGTCGGTGGGCAGTTCCTGATTCATGTGCGTAACTTGCCGAGGGCGGTATGGCTGAGTTCGTAGCCGCGGTCGCGATAGAACTTGAAGCGCGCGCGGCCGAGGGCGACATCCTGTGCATCCCGGCCGACGATCTCGATCACACGCTCGAAACGGCTGAAGAAGGGGAGGCATTCATCGTGCAGGCTGATCAGCAATTCCGCATGCGGCAGTCGCTCATCACGGGCGATGACCACGGGCATGTCGGCAGCTTCGTCGTCATGGCTGTGGCAATGCGGCAGGAAGGCGGTGTCAGGGAAATGCCACAGCAGTTTGTCCAGCTTTTCCGCCGTGGTGTCGTCCGGTACATGCAGCAGCACGCGCTTGCCGCTCTGCATCGCATCGTGGCTGAGCTCGCAAGCGGTGCGCAGCTTGTCTTCACTGCCCGTATAGAAGTCGATCCGTGTCACTTGGCGGTGGTGCGGTTGATCAGGTATTGCGCCAGCAGCGGCACCGGCCGTCCCGTCGCGCCCTTGTCCTTGCCGGACTTGTTGGCGGTGCCCGCGATGTCGAGGTGGGCCCAGCGGTAGTCCTTGGTGAAGCGCGCAAGGAAGCAGGCGGCGGTGATGGTACCCCCCGCGCGACCGCCGATGTTCTGCATGTCGGCGAAGTTGCTGTCGAGCAGCGATTGGTAGTCCTCCCACAGCGGCAGTTGCCACACGCGGTCATGGGATTGCTCGCCTGCGGCGATGAGCTCCTTGGCCAGCTTGTCATCGTTGGCGAACATGCCGCTGGCGACGTTGCCCAGTGCGATCACACAAGCACCGGTGAGGGTGGCGATGTCGATCACGGTGTCCGGCTTGAACCTGGCGGTGTAGGTCAGCGCGTCGCACAGGATGAGGCGGCCTTCAGCATCGGTGTTCAAAATCTCGATGGTCTGGCCGGACATGCTGGTGACGATGTCGCCGGGTTTGGTGGCGGTACCGGAAGGCATGTTCTCGCAGGTCGGGATGACGCCGACGACGTTGATAGGCAACTCCATCTCGGCGATGGCCTGCAGCGTGCCGAGTACGGCGCCCGCGCCGCTCATGTCGTACTTCATCTCGTCCATGTCGGCACCGGGCTTGAGCGAGATGCCGCCGGTGTCGAAGGTGATGCCCTTGCCGACCAGGGCGATCGGCTTCTGCGTCTTCGTCGCACCGCTGTATTCCAGCGTGATGAGCTTGGGCGGCTGCGCGCTGCCGCGCGTGACGGAGAGGAAGGAGCCCATGCCGAGCTTCTCTATGTCCTTTTTCTCCAGCACGGTGGTCTTGATGCGTTTGTGCGCCTTGGCCAGCGCCAGCGCCTTGGCAGCGAGATAGCTGGGGGTGCAGATGTTGCTCGGCAGGTTGCCGAGTTCCTTGGTCAGCGCCATGCCGTGCGCGACCGCGGCGGCCTGCTCGACGGCCTGCTTCAGTGCAGCGGTCGGTTTGTCCAGCATGGCGAAGGTGACCTGCTTCAAGGCCGCCGGCTTGGCAGGCTTGCTCTTCAGGCCGTCGGCGCGGAAAGCGCACTCGGCGGCGGCGAGCACGGCCTGTCTGAGCGCCCATGCGGCATCCTTTGCAAAGCCGTCTTCGGTGAGGTACAGCGCGGCGTCCTTGGCGGCAGTGGCGTGCAGCGCCTTGAAGGCGGCGCGCAGGATGTCCACCCGGGTGCGGTTATCTAGTTCAGATGGTTTGCCGAGACCGACCAGCAGCACGCGCTGTGCGGCGATGCCGGGAACCTTGTGCAGCAGCAGCGTGGTTGCGGACTTGCCGTTCATGTCGCCATGCGCGATGACGTCGCTCAGTACATGTTTCGCCGCCTTGTCGAGTGCTTGCGCGGCTTTGGAAAGTTTTCCGCCGTCATAAACGCCGACCACCACGCAGCCGCTCTTCAGGCTCTCCGGAGCCCCCTGTTTTATGCTAAATTCCACGCGCCTCTCCTCTAGGGTTTCCTGAATTCTTCACGATGCCGGATTATCCGCAATCCACGCCGCAAAAGTCAAAGCAGCCGCGCAACAGTTCCGCGCGCGGCATCTTCCAGCGCATGCTGATCCGCGAGTTCCTCACCATGGGAGCACTGGTGTTCTTCATCTTGCTCGGTGTGGTGGTGTTCACCCAGCTGATCCGCTTCCTTGGCGAATCGGTCAGCGGCTTGCTGGCGGTCGATGGTGTGCTGGTGATGCTGGGATTCAGTGTCATAAACTACCTGCCCATCCTGTTGTCGATCAGCCTGTTCCTGTCGGTGCTGCTCACGCTGACACGCTGTTATCGCGACAGCGAGATGGTGGTGTGGTTCTCTTCCGGCATCGGGCTGACGCGCTGGATACGCCCGGTGCTCGGTTATGCCTTGCCGGTCACCGCGGCGATCGCCCTGATGAGCCTGGTGCTGTCTCCCTGGGCCTTGTCCATGGCGGACGAGTTCAAGCGTCGCCTGGACAGCCGTGACGACGTCTCGCATGCCCAGCCGGGCGCGTTCCGCGAATCGAAGCAGGCCGATCGCGTGTTCTTCCTGGAGGACGTGGATACGGAGAACAAGCGTGTTGGCAACATCTTCGTGCGTTCGATACAGCACGGCCGCGAGGGGACCATGGTCGCCAAGGAAGGGTATCAGGAGACTGCCGAGAACGGCGACCGCTTCCTGGTGTTGCTGAACGGCACGCGTTATGAAGGCATACCGGGGCAGGCGGATTTCAGGATCGCGCATTTCGAGCGCTATGCCATGCGCATCGAGCCGGCGGAGCTGCGCCAGTCGCAACCCGGCGTGAAGACGCTGACCACCTGGCAGCTGATCCGGGATCCGAACTCGTGGAACATGGCGGAACTGGAGTGGCGCATCGGCTTGCCGGTGAGCGCTTTGATCATGGCGCTGCTGGCGATTCCGCTCAGCCGGGTCGATCCGCGTTCCGGGCGTTCGTTCAACCTCATCGTCGCCTTCGTGATCTACATCTTCTACAACAACATGATCAGCGTGACCAATTCCTGGGTGGGGCAAGGCAAGCTCGATGCGCTGACCGGCCTGTGGGCACTGCATGCCTGCATGTTCGTCGTGTTGCTGGCCCTGTTCTACCAGCGCACATCGCTGCGTCCGTGGAGGTTCGGCCGATGAAGATGCTGTCACGCTATCTGGCGAGGGAGATCTATCTCAGCGTGGCACTGGTGTTCGCCGTGCTGCTCATGCTGTTCGCGCTGCTCGACCTGATCAACCAGTTGAACGAGATGGGGCGCGGCGATTACCGGCTGGGCTATATGCTGCTGTATGTCGCACTGATCATTCCCGGCCATGTCTACGAGCTGTTCCCGGTCGCGGTGCTGATCGGCACCATCGTCGCGCTGGTGCAGCTTGCGGCGAATTCTGAACTGACGGTGTATCGGGCTTCCGGCGTATCATTGAAGCAGATGATCACCGCCCTGATGCGCATCGGTATGCCCTTGCTGGTACTGTGCTTCCTGGTTGGCGAATTCGTCGCTCCGCACAGCGAGAAACTGGCGCAACAGATCAAACTCAAGGCACAGAACGCGCATGTGAATGTGAAAGAGTTTCGCTCGGGTGTATGGGTGAAGGATGAAGGGAGTTTCGTGAATGTGCGCACCGTGCTGCCCGACACCTCCCTGTTGAACCTCAGCATCTACCAGTTCGACGCGGATTATCAACTGGTCAGCGTCACGGCGGCGCGGCGCGCCACCTTTGTGCGGGAGCGGCAATGGAAGCTGGAGGACGTGCAGCGCACGCGCTTCATCGGCGAGGGGGCCCGCGCGGAAAGCCTCCCCGAGATGGAGTGGCATACGGCGTTGAGTCCCAATTTGCTGAACGTCCTGATGGTGCTGCCGGAACAGATGTCCGCGCTGGACCTGTATCAGTACACGCGCCATCTGGCGGACAACAGGCAGAGCACCGTGCGTTACGACATCGCATTGTGGAACAAGCTGGTGTATCCGTTCGCGGTGCTGGTGATGATGTTGCTCGCGTTGCCGTTCGCTTCGTATCAGCGGCGCGAGGGCGGAATAGGCGGCAAGATTTTCGTCGGGGTGGTGCTCGGACTGAGCTTTCATTTCACCGGCAGGCTGTTCGCCAATCTGGGGGCGCTCAACGAGTGGCCGGCCGTGCTCAGTGCCACGGCGATGAGCTGGGTGTTCCTTGGGCTTGCACTGACCATGCTGTGGCGCGCCGAGCGGCGCTGATGCGGCACGTCAGGGTTTTCCGGGCTGCGCCTGCTGTTCGCGCACCATCTGCTTGACGGCTTCGCGTTTCTCTTCCGGTACCTTGCTGAATGCGGTGAATTTTTCGCGGGCGCGATGGCGCTGTTCCGGGGTCAGTGTCGCCCATTCCCGGATCTGTTCGCGCAGGCGCCGCTGTTTCTCCGGCGGCAGTTTCGGGTAGGCGTCGGCGATGCCGATGAAGCTCTTCTGTTCGCTTCTGGCCAGGGTATCCCAACTGGCGGACAGCGGCGCCAGCACATGCCTGCGGTCGGGCGAGAGATCCTCCCATTTCTCTGCGCGGGCGCCGGTAGCGGTCAACATCAGGAACAGGGCGGGCAACAGGTAAGGTTTGAGTTTGTATAACATCGTTCGCGTCAGTCCACGTACATGTGCAGCGGCAGGTCATCGGTCAGGATGGCTAGGTCGAGTTCGGCATGGCTGTGCATGTAGCCCAGTTGCCAGTACCAGAGCGCGCCGATCACGATTGCGGCCAGCAGGATGGCACCTGCCCAGTTGAGCGGTCTGTGTTGGCCATGGGCATGGCCGGTTGCGAAGCGGCGCAGGTGGCTCAGGACGGTGGCGGGACGCGCGGGGCGCTGGCGTTCCAGCGCGGCGCGACGCGCGGCATGCAGGCGGTCCACAGTGTCCCGGTCTATCTGCCGGGCGGACGCGTCCAGCAGAGGCCCGACTTCCTTGATGTTCAGTTTGAATCCCATGACAGGTCTACCCCCTTTGCTTTGAGTATCGTAGCCAATGTGTGGGTGGCACGCGAGCAGTGTGTCTTCACGCTTCCTTCCGTGCAACCCATAGCGGCTGCGGTCTGGGCGGTGTCCAGTTGCTCCCAGTAACGCAGCAGAAAAGCCTCCCGTTGACGCAATGGCAGGCGTTGCAGGGCGTTTTCGATGATCGCCAGTATCTCCGCTTGCTGGAGCGCCGCCTCGGGCGTCGGGGGCTGGCTGGCATTGCCGTCGTCCTGCAGCACGTCGAGGGGTTCGAACTCTTCATCGTCCTGCGGTGCGAATGAGGAGAACAGGCTGAAGCGGGCGGCGCGCACCTTCTGCCGGCGAAAGTGGTCGAGTATGGTGTTCTGCAGGATGCGCTGGAACAACATGGGGAATTCTTCCGCCGGTTTGTCGCCGTAGCGTTCGGCCAGCTTGGTCATGGCGTCCTGCACGATGTCGAGTGCCGCCTGGTCGTCGCGTACCGCATAAGCAGCGTGCTTGTAGGCGCGGCGCTCGATGCTGGCCAGGAAATCGGAGAGCTGTTCGCGGCTGGACAAGGTGGGTGGCAAGGTGGTCGGTGGTGGCGGATGATAGCAAATTCCTGTCGCGGCAAGGGTTTTCGGGGCGGATGGAGGGTGTCGGGGTTGACCAAAATGCCGCCAGCCTTTATCTTGCGCGGTCTTTCATTGGCTTTTGCAGGATGTGTTTTCATGGAACTGACGGGCGCAGAGATAGTCATCCGCTGTCTGCAGGAGGAGGGCACCGAGTACGTGTTCGGTTATCCCGGCGGCGCGGTGTTGTTCATCTACGATGAGCTGTTCAAACAGGACAAGGTCAAGCATGTGCTGGTGCGCCATGAACAGGCGGCGGTGCATGCAGCCGACGGCTATGCCCGCTCCACCGACAAGGTCGGTGTCGCGCTGGTGACCTCCGGCCCCGGTGTGACCAATGCTGTGACCGGCATCGCCACCGCCTATATGGATTCCATTCCTCTGGTCGTGATCAGCGGGCAGGTGCCGACCGGGTATATCGGTGAGGATGCCTTCCAGGAAGTGGATGCCGTCGGCATCACCCGCCCCTGCGTGAAGCACAACTTTCTGGTCAAGGATGCGAAGGATATCGCCAGTACGCTGAAGAAAGCGTTCTATCTGGCCAAGAGCGGACGTCCCGGGCCGGTGTTGGTGGACATTCCCAAGGATGTCTCCACTACCAAGGTTGCGTTCGAATATCCCGAGACGGTGAACATCCGTTCCTATCATCCGGCGCAGAGTGCTCCGGCGGAACAGATCCGTCAGGCCGCCCAGTTGCTGCTGTCCGCCAAGCGTCCGATGGTCTATACCGGCGGTGGCGTGGTGCTGTCCGATGCATCCAAGCAGTTGGCCGAACTGGTGCGCCTGCTGGGATATCCCTGCACCAACACCCTGATGGGTTTGGGCGGCTATCCCGCCACCGACAAGCAGTTCCTCGGCATGCTCGGCATGCACGGCACGCTGGAAGCCAATTTCGCGATGCAGCACTGTGACGTGCTGCTGGCGGTGGGCGCGCGCTTCGATGATCGTGTGATCGGCAACGTCGCGCACTTTGCCCAAGTGCCACGCAAGATCATCCACATCGACATCGACCTGGCCTCCATCTCTAAGCGCGTCAAGGTGGATGTGCCGCTGGTCGGCGACGTGAAGCATGTGCTGGACGACCTGCTGGGCGCGTTGCGCGCCAGCAAACAGAAGCCGGATGCCGCTGCGCTGAAGGATTGGTGGCAGCAGATCGAGAGCTGGCGCAGCAAGAAGTCGCTCGCCTACAAGTATTCGGACGAGGTCATCAAGCCGCAGTTCGTGATCGAGAAACTGTACGAGATCACCGGTGGCGACGCCTTCGTGACCTCCGACGTCGGCCAGCATCAGATGTGGGCGGCTCAGTATTACAAGTTCGACCAGCCACGCCGCTGGATCAACTCCGGCGGTCTTGGCACCATGGGCTTCGGCCTGCCCGCGGCGATGGGCGTGCAGCTTGCACACCCGGGTTCCACCGTGGCCTGCGTGACCGGCGAGGGCAGCATCCAGATGAACATCCAGGAACTGTCCACCTGCAAGCAGTTTCGCCTGCCGATCAAGGTGCTGGCGCTGAACAACCGCTACCTGGGCATGGTGCGCCAGTGGCAGGAGTTCTTCCACGGCAACCGCTATTCCGAGTCCTACATGGATGCGTTGCCCGACTTCGTCAAGCTGGCCGAGGCCTATGGCCATGTCGGCATCCGCGTGACCAAGCCGTCCGATGTGGAAGGCGCCATCAAGGAGGCCTTCGCGCGCAAGAACGACCTGGTCTTCATGGACTTCCAGACCGACCCCACTGAAAACGTGTTCCCGATGGTGCCCGGCGGCAAGGGTCTGTCCGAGATCATCATGGCGGAGGACCTGTAACATGCGCCATATCATCTCTTTGCTGATGCAGAATGAAGCGGGTGCGCTGTCGCGCGTGGCCGGACTGTTCTCGGCGCGCGGCTACAACATCGAATCGCTCACCGTGGCGCCGACCGAAGACCCCACCCTGTCGCGCATGACCATCGTCACCAGCGGTTCCGATGCCATTATCGAGCAGATCAACAAGCAGCTGAACAAGCTGGTGGACGTGGTGTCGGTGATGGACCTGACCGACGGCGACCACATCGAGCGCGAGCTGATGCTGGTCAAGGTCCGTGCGGAAGGCAACGACCGCGAGGAGCTGAAGCGCATGACCGACATCTTCCGCGGTCGCGTCATTGACGTCACCGACAAGACTTACACCATCGAGCTGACCGGCACCGGCCACAAGCTGGACCGCTTCCTGCAAGCCATCGACCATGCCCTGATCCTGGAGACGGTGCGTACCGGCGCATCCGGCATTGGCCGCGGAAACCGCATTTTGAAACTGTAAGTTTGATTCAATCGAAGAGGCCAACATGAAAGTTTATTACGACAAAGACGCAGACCTGTCCCTGATCAAGGGCAAGCAAGTGACCATCGTGGGCTACGGTTCGCAGGGTCATGCTCATGCGCAGAACCTGAAGGATTCCGGCGTGAACGTGACCGTTGCGCTGCGCAAGGGCGGGGAATCCTGGAAGAAGGCGGAAGCCGCCGGCCACAAGGTCGCGGAGATCGCCGAGGCAGTGAAGAATGCCGACCTGGTGATGATCCTGCTGCCGGACGAGACCATGCCGCAGGTCTACCATGCCGATATCGCCAAGAACCTGAAATCCGGCGCTGCGCTGGCCTTCGCGCACGGTTTCAACATCCATTACAACCAGATCGTGCCGCCGGCTGATGTGGATGTCATCATGATTGCTCCCAAGGGACCCGGGCACACGGTGCGTTCCGAATACCTGAAGGGAGGCGGCGTGCCGACCCTGATCGCCGTGTACCAGGACAAGACCGGCAAGGCCAAGGACATCGCGTTGTCGTATGCGGCAGCCAATGGCGGTACCAAGGGCGGCGTGATCGAGACCAGCTTCCGCGAAGAGACCGAGACCGACCTGTTCGGCGAGCAGGCCGTGCTGTGCGGCGGCGCGGTGGAACTGGTGAAGGCCGGTTTCGAAACGCTGGTGGAAGCCGGCTATGCGCCCGAGATGGCCTATTTCGAGTGCCTGCACGAACTGAAGCTGATCGTCGACCTGATGTACGAAGGCGGCATCGCCAACATGAACTACTCGATCTCCAACAACGCCGAGTACGGTGAATATGTGACCGGCCCGCGCGTGATCGCCGGTGAAGCCCGTGCCGCGATGAAGGAGTGCCTGACCAACATCCAGAACGGCTCCTACGCCAAGCAGTTCATCCTGGAAGGCCGCACCAACTATCCGGAGATGACCGCCCGCCGCCGCCTGAATGCCGAGCATCCGATCGAAAAGGTCGGCGGCCAGCTGCGCGCCATGATGCCGTGGATCGCCAAGAACAAGCTGGTGGACCAGTCCAAGAACTAGTATTCAGGATTCGGGATACAGGGTACGGGGAAATTCTCCGCAGTCCTGTATCTCGCTGACCCGCATCCTGAATCCCCTATCCTGTGCCCATGAATAATTATCCCCACCCCATCATCGCCCGCGAAGGCTGGCCTTTTCTGGCGCTCTCGCTGGTACTGGCAATTGCCGCCACGGTGTGGTGCGCAGCCTGGTCTGTCCCGTTGTGGGTCATCTTCGTGTTCGTGCTGCAGTTCTTCCGCGATCCGGCGCGTGTCATTCCGCAGCAGGCCGGTGCCGTGCTGTCTCCGGCTGACGGCCGTGTGATCAAGGTCGAGCGTACGCAAGACCCTTATGGACAGCGCGATGCCCTGCTGGTGAGCGTGTTCATGAACGTGTTCAACGTGCATTCCAACCGCAGCCCGGTGGATGGTGTCATCCAGAAGGTGCAGTACTTCCCCGGCAAGTTCGTGAATGCCGATCTGGACAAGGCGTCGAGCGAGAACGAGCGCAACGCCATCGTGCTGAAAACCGACAACGGCCAGACCGTGACCTTCGTGCAGGTGGCCGGCTTGATCGCGCGCCGCATCCTGTGTTACGTCAAGACGGGTGATCGTCTGGCGCGCGGCCAGATCGGAAGAGC
>JBBIGX010000026.1:0-10019 GCA_037447315.1 Gallionellaceae bacterium
CACCACGTTGGGCGAGTTGCCGCTGGTGGAAATGGCGATCAACACATCGCCTTCCATGCCCAGCGCGCGCACCTGCTTGGAGAAGATCTGCTGGTAGTCGTAATCGTTGGCGATGGAGGTGAGCACCGAGCTGTCGGTGGTGAGCGCCACGGCGGGCAGTCCCGGACGCTCGACCTCGAAGCGGTTGATCAGCTCGGCGGCGAAATGCTGCGCGTCGGCGGCCGATCCGCCGTTGCCACAGACCAGCACCTTGCCGTCATGCATCAGGCATTCGACGATGGCCTGCGCCGCCTCGGCGATGGGCTGGGCCAGCACTTTCTTGCTCTGCAGTTTGACTTCGGCACTGTCGTCGAAATGTTTGCTGACGCGTTTGGCGAGTGTCATGTCTCTGGCGATACGAGTTGGAGGGATGGCGCGGATTTTACCCTATCTGGAAGGCGTTCTTCAGCCACTCGATGCCTTGCGCGCCGTCCGCCGAAGCCAACAGCACGGCATCGAAGCGGCAGGGCGGCAACGGCGACACGCCGGCAAGATAGTGCTGCGCGGCGTGGATGAGCTTCTCCTGTTTGCGCGCATCGATACTGGCCGCGGCGCCGCCGAAGTCGCTGCGGCTGCGCAGGCGCACCTCGACGAACACCCGGGTGTCGCCATCCTGCAGGATCAGGTCGATCTCGCCGAAACGGCAGCGGTAGTTGCGGTGCAACAGGCGCAGACCTTGCTGCTGCAGGTAATGTGCAGCAGTCTGCTCGGCCTGCTCGCCCGCCTTCATCGCCGGTTATTGCGCGGGTTTTGTCGGTGCCGGTTTGGCCGGCGCCGGGGGATTGAGCGCCGCCTGCAGCGTCATGCCCTGCCCGCCGCGCAGGATGCCTTTGACCGCTTCGCGTTTGACCTGATGCCCGTCCAGCGTGAGTTTGCCGGTCACGCCGTCCAGCGGCAGGCCATTCACCGTATTGTGGTGGTACAGCACCTGCAGCATGCGGTAGGCGTCCACCCCCAGCGCGTACAGGCGCTCCATGTCCAGCGTGTACGGCGGCTCGGCACGCGGATAGACCATCACCGCCGGATGGTCCGGCTGCAGCACCCACGGCATGTCGACGAAACGCACTTCCGCCAGGTCGAAATTGAGCAGCTTGTCCGCGTTGCCGACGAACACCTGCGACGTGGCATACACCGGGATGTCGGAATAGATGTAGGGACGCATCAGACGCGCCTTGTCCGGCTCCGCCGCCAGGAACACCATACTGCCTGCCTCGCCCGACAGCAGACGGATCTCGCTTGGATCGCCTGCATACACGATCTCCGGCCACAGCACGCCGCCGCTGCGTTCCCATTCCTCCACGAACGCCTTGGCCAGGCGCCTGGAAAGCGTGGAATCGCTGCGCACCACGGTGGCGGTGAGCAGACCGGCGCGCGCCGCCCACTGCGCGGCCTGGCGCGCTTCCGCTTCCGGCGGCAGGCCGAAGAAATACAGCTGGTCGGTGCGCGGGTTCTCCAGCGTGTTCAGCGCCAGCGTCGGCACCGGCAGATCGGGCATCTCAGCGATGGCGGCGACGCCATTGCGCGTGAGCGGGCCGGCCACCGCCAGCGCGCCCTGCTGCACCGCCTGGCGATACAACGCGGCGACTTCGGTCTTTTCGTCGTTGGCGGAATAGATGCGCACCGGCAGTTCGCCGGTCTGCTGCTCGGCCGCAGCCAGGAAACCGAGCTGCACCGCCTCGGCGGCGCGACCGAACACGGGAGAACGCAGGGGAAGGATGAGCGCGATGTGATGTTCCGCGCCTTCGGCCAGTTTCGGCAGCACCGGCGCGACCTCGGGCTGTCCGGTCGCCACGCTGCCTATCTCGACCATGGGCGCCGCATCAGCCGGCTTCTCCACCTTTTCCGCCACCGGTGGCGCAGGAGGAACAACGGGCTTGGGCGGAGTGGCGCAGCCAAACACGCTCACGTATAGTGCGGCAATCAACAGGCCGCGCAACCATTTCGCTCCGGGGATACGCGTTTGCATAGCAGAACCAATCAGAAGATCGAATGCGCATTATATGTAGTCGCCACCCCGATTGGAAATCTGGGCGACATCACGCTGCGCGCGCTGGAGGTGCTGGATGGCGCCGATGTCATCGCGGCCGAGGACACGCGCAACACGAAACACCTGTTGCAGCATCACGGCATCACGGACCGCAAGCTGCTTGCCGTGCACCAGCACAACGAACGCGGCGCGGCGGAGCGTATCTGCGGATTATTACAACAAGGGCAAAGTGTGGCGCTGGTCACCGATGCCGGCACGCCCGCGGTGAGCGACCCGGGCGCCTTGCTGGTGGAAGCCGTGCGCAACGCCGGCTTCCGCGTCATCCCCCTCCCCGGCGCATCGGCCGCCATCGCGGCACTCTCCGCCTCCGGCCTCGCCGCGCCGCATTTCCTGTTCTACGGTTTCCTGCCGAACAAGTCCGGCGCACGACGTGCGGTGCTGGAATCGCTGGCATCGCAAGACTGCACGCTGGTGTTCTACGAGGCGCCGCACCGCATTCTGGAATGCACCGCCGACCTGCTGGCCGTGTTCGGCAGCGAGCGTGAGATCGTGTTCGCGCGCGAACTGACCAAACTGTTCGAGCACATCCATCGCTGCAAGCTGGGCGAGGCGCCGGACTGGCTGAACAGCGATCCGAACAACCGGCGCGGCGAATTCGTATTGCTGGTGTCGGGCGCGCCCGAGCGCCATGAGGTGCTGGATGCCGAAGCAGAGCGTGTGCTCACCCTGCTGCTGGCCGAACTGCCGCTGAAACAGGCGGTGCAACTCGCCGTGCAGATCACCGGCCAATCGAAGAATACCCTCTACCAGAAAGCGCTGGCCCTGAAACCGGCATGACGCGTGCGGTTGTTATCAACGCCTCGTTTGCTAAACTCCCTCCCCCCGCTCCAACATCGATACTTTCGAGGACGCATGAAATCCGCTCTCAGACATCTCCCTCTTCTGCTGGTGCTGACCCTGGCCGCCTGTGGAGGCAAGGACCAGAAGCCCGCCGCTCCCACCGCCGGCGCGACACCGCCGCCGCCCGAGGTCGAAGTGGTCACCATCGCACCGGGCAACGCCATCTATACCCGCGACCTGCCAGGCCGCGTGCAAGCCTATCGCACTGCGCAGGTGCGCGCCCGCGTGGACGGCGTGGTCGAGCAGCGCCTGTTCAAGGAAGGCAGCGACGTGAAAGCGGGCGAACCGCTGTTCCGCATTGATGCGCGCAATTATCTGGCGACAGCCGAAGCAGCGCGTGCCGAGGCCGCGCTGGCGGAACAGAACGCCGCCCGCTTCCGCAAGCTGCTGGAAGCGCAGGCTGTCAGCCAGCAGGATTACGACGCTGCCGTAAGCCGCGCCAAGCAGGCCGAGGCCGCCCGGGTGCGTGCCGAGGAAGACCTGGCGAACGCCAGCGTGCCCGCCCCCATCGCCGGCCACATCGGCCGCGCCGAGGTCACCGAAGGCGCACTGGTCAGCAAGGGCGCCGCCACCTTGCTGGCCACCATCGAACAGCTCGATCCGGTGTATGTGAACTTCACCCAGTCCGCCACCGACCTGCTGCGCCTGCGCCAGGCCGTGTCGACCGGCGTGCTGAAGCGCGCCGATACCGCCAGCGTCGAACTGCTGCTGGAGGACGGCAGCGTCTATCCCCGGACCGGGCGCATCTTCTTCACCGACATGGCAGTGGATTCCGGCACCGGCTCGGTCTCGCTGCGCGCCGAGTTCGCCAACCCCAAGTATGAACTGCTGCCCGGCATGTTCGTGCGTCTGCGCTTCCCCGAAGCGATGGCGGAGAACGTGATCCGCGTGCCGCAGCGCGCGGTGCAGTCCGGCGCGCAAGGCCAGTTCGTGATGACCGTGGACGCGGATGGCAAGGTCGCGCCGCGCCCGGTCACCACTGGCGGCATGGCGAGCACCGATTTCATCATCACTTCCGGCCTGAAACCGGGCGACCAGGTCATCGTCAACGGCCTGCAGAAGGCACGCCCCGGCACCGTGGTGAAGCCGGTGCCGCTGACCACCACGATGAAGATGGAAAGCCAGCTTTCCGCTGCGAAGTAATCTGCCATGCTCGCCCGCTTCTTCATCGACCGCCCCATCTTCGCCTGGGTCATCGCACTGGTGATTCTGCTCGCCGGCGTGCTGGCCCTGCGCGGCCTGCCCGTCGCGCAATATCCTTCCGTCGCGCCGCCCGCGCTGTCGGTCAGTGTCACCTATCCCGGCGCCTCCGCCGAAGTGGTCGAGGAGACGGTCATCGCCCTGCTGGAACAGGAGATGAACGGCATCGAGGATCTGCTGTACATGGAGTCCTCTGCCGAACTCGGCCGCGGCAGCATCACGCTGACCTTCGAGGCCGGCACCAACCTCGATTTCGCCTCGGTGGAGACGCAGAACCGCGTGAAGCGCGCCGAGATCCGCCTGCCCGAGGAAGTGCGGCGCATGGGCGTCACGGTGACCAAGTCGGCGCGCAACTACGTGATGATCGTGTCGCTGATCTCGCCGGACAAGAGCTACGACAACGTGGCACTGGGCAGCTACGCCGCGGCCAACGTGCTGGACAGCGTGCGCCGCGTACCCGGCGTGGGCGAGGCCATGCTGTTCGGCACCGAATATTCGATGCGCATCTGGCTCAAGCCGGAGAAGCTGCAAGCCTACGGCGTCTCGCCCGCCGACATCTCGAAAGCCGTGCGCGCGCAAAATGCGCAGATGTCCACCGGCGAGCTGGGCCAGCTGCCTTCTGCCCCCGGTCAGGAGCTGAATGCGGTGATCGTCACCAGGAGCCGCCTCTCCACCCCGGAAGAGTTCGGCAACATCCTGGTGCGCACCAACCCGGACGGATCGGCACTGCGCGTAAAGGATGTGGCACGCGTGGAACTGGGCGCACAAGACTACTCGGTGCGCGCACGCATCGACGGCCAGCCGGCCGCCGGCATCGCCATCCGCCTCACTCCCGATGCCAACGCGCTGGAAACGGTCGCAGCAGTGAAGGCGCGCATGACCGAACTGGCCAAGTTCTTCCCCAAGGGCGTCGACTGGCTGGTGCCGTATGACACCTCCAAGTTCATCGAGATCTCCATCAAGGAAGTGCTGAAGAGCCTGGCCGAGGCGCTGTTCCTCGTGTTCCTGGTGATGTACCTGTTCCTCGGCAATCTGCGCGCCACGCTGATCCCCACCATCGTCATCCCGGTGGCGCTGGTCGGCGCGCTGGTCGGCCTCTATCTGCTGGGCTATTCCATCAACGTGCTGACCTTGTTCGCCATGGTGCTCGCCATCGGCATCGTGGTGGACGACGCCATCGTGGTGGTGGAGAACGTCGAACGCATCATGCGCACGGAGAACCTCGCGCCGCGCGAAGCCACCCGCAAGGCGATGGACCAGATCATCGGCGCCATCATCGCCATCACGCTGGTGCTCTCCGCCGTGTTCATCCCGATGGCGCTGTTCCCCGGCTCCACCGGCGCAATCTACCGCCAGTTCGCGGTGACGCTGGTGCTGACCATGGGCTTCTCGGCGCTGATGGCGCTGACGCTCACCCCCGCGCTGTGCGCCACGCTGCTCAAGCACGGCAGGAACGACATGGTGCCGAAGAGCGGCCCGCTGCATTGGTTCCATGATGCCTTCGCCCGCCTCACTCAACGCTATGTGGGCGTGGTGGGCAGGATCGTGCGCAAGGCGGCGCGCTATCTGCTCGTGTACGCCGCCATTCTGCTAGCGGTCGGCTGGATGTTCAGCAAACTGCCGGGCAGCTTCCTGCCTTCGGAAGACCAGGGCTATTTCGTCAGCGTGATCCAGTTGCCGCCGGGCGCGACGTACGACCGCACGGTGGAGGTGCTGTCGCAGGTGGAGGAGTATTACCTCGGCCTGAAGGAAGTGGAGCATGTGATCGGTGTGGCCGGTTTCTCCTTCTTCGGTCGCGGCCAGAATGCGGCCATCACCTTCGTGCGCCTGAAAGACTGGAGCGAGCGTCCGGGCGAGGCCAGCAATTCCAACACGCTGGCGCGCAACGCCAACATGGCGCTGTCCCGCATCAAGCAGGCGATGATCTTCGCCATCAACCCGCCGCCCATCCCCGAACTCGCCGCCGCCGGCGGTTTCGATTTCCGCCTGCAGGACCGCGCCGGACTGGGCCGCGAGAAACTGCTGGAAGCGCGCAACATGGTGCTGGGCATGGCGATGCAGAACCCGGTGCTGGCCGGCGTGCGCCCCGAAGGCCAGGAGGCCGGTCCGCAGCTGTTCCTCGACATCGACCGCATCAAGGCCGAGTCGCTCGGCGTCTCCCTCACCGACCTGAACGAGACGCTGCAATCCATGCTGGGCGGCGTCTACATCAACGACTTCGTGCGCCAGGGCCGCGTGCTACGCGTGCAGATGCAGGCCGAAGCCGACACGCGCCGCACCCCGGAAGACATCCTCAACCTCTCCGTGCGCAACAAGCAGGGCGGCATGGTGCCGCTGTCCGCGCTGGCCACGGCAAGCTGGGTCAGCGGCTCGCCTAAGCTGGACCGCTACAACGGCCTGCCCGCAATGAAGATCGCCGGCGGTCCGGCGCCCGGCCACAGCTCGGGCGAAGCCATGCAGGCGATGGAACAGATCGCCGCCAAACTGCCGCCGGGCTTCGGTTTCGAATGGTCAGGCACCGCGCGCGAAGAAATCCAGTCCGGCGCGCAATCCACGCTGCTGTTCAGCGTCTCCATCATCGTCGTGTTCCTGTGCCTGGCCGCGCTGTACGAGAGCTGGTCCATCCCGTTCGCGGTGATGCTGGCGGTGCCGTTGGGCGTATTCGGCGCGCTGCTGGCAGTGACGCTGCGCGAACTGCCAAACGACGTGTACTTCAAGGTCGGCCTTATCGCCATCATCGGCCTGTCGTCCAAGAACGCCATTCTGATCATCGAGTTCGCGCGCAAGCTGCAGGATGAGGGCATGGGCTTGATGGATGCCACGCTGGAAGCCTGCAAGCTCAGGTTCCGCCCCATCCTGATGACCTCCATCGCCTTCATCGCGGGCGTATCACCGCTGGCCTTCTCCACCGGTGCGGGTGCGCAAAGCCGCCACGCCATCGGCACCGGGGTGATGGGCGGCATGCTCACCGCCACGCTGTTTGCGGTGTTCCTGGTGCCGGTGTTCTTCGTCATCGTGCGCCGCTTCTTCCCCGGGCATTCGCGCAAGCACGCCGATTAGCCCGGCACCGGCAACATCAGTAATCGCGCTACAATCCCGGCCATCATTCGATAGCCGGGATATCCCATGCAACAACTCACCCTCACCCGCCCCGATGACTGGCACCTGCACCTGCGCGACAACGAACTGATGGCCTCGGTGCTGCCCGACACCGCGCGCCAGTTCGCGCGCGCGGTCGTGATGCCCAACCTGCGTCCGCCGGTCACCACCACGGCACAGGCCATCGCCTATCGCGAGCGTATCCTTAAGGCGCTGCCAGCGGGAATGAAGTTCGAGCCGCTGATGACGCTGTATCTCACCGACAACACCAGTGCCGAGGAGATCAAAAAGGCCAAGGCCAGCAGCGTGGTGCATGCGGTGAAGCTGTATCCGGCGGGCGCAACGACTAACTCCGATGCCGGCGTCACTGACCTGCGCAAGACCTACGCCGCACTGGAAACCATGCAAGCCTGCGGCATGCCGCTGCTGGTACATGGCGAAGTGACCAGCGCCGACATCGACATCTTCGACCGCGAAGCCGTGTTCATCGAACGCGTGATGCAACCGCTTTTGAAAGACCTGCCCGGCCTGCGCGTGGTGTTCGAACACATCACCACCAAAGACGCCGCGCAGTTCGTGACGAGCGCGCCCGATACCATCGCCGCCACCCTCACCCCGCAACACCTGCTCTACAACCGCAACGCCATGCTGGTCGGCGGCATCCGCCCGCACTTCTACTGCCTGCCGATATTGAAACGCGAGACGCACCGCGAAGCACTGGTCAAAGCCGCCACCAGCGGCAGCAAAAAATTCTTCCTCGGCACCGACAGCGCCCCGCACGCGCAACACACCAAGGAGAACGCCTGCGGCTGCGCCGGATGCTACAGCGCGCACAGCGCCATCGAACTGTATGCCGAAGCGTTCGAGGCGGCAGGCGCGCTGGACAAGCTGGAAGCGTTCGCCAGTTTCTACGGTGCGGATTACTACGGACTGCCGCGCAACACGGAGAAGATCACGCTGAAGAAAGAGAGGTGGCAGGTTCCTGCGTCAGTGGGGTTCGGCGAGCATCAGCTCGTGCCCCTGCGGGCGGGAGAAGCGATACAGTGGAAGCTGGCGAAGGATTGAAGATGGCGATATCCGACTACCTTGATGTTTCACCCAAGCTAGGCACTCGCACCTACCTGCACCCCTCCTGCCAGATCATCGGCGATGTGACCCTTGGCGACGATAGCTCCGTATGGTGCAACACTGTGTTACGCGGCGATGTGAACCGCATCGTGATCGGGCGCGGGACGAACGTGCAGGACTTGAGCATGGGGCATGTGTCGCACAAGACGGCGGAGAAGCCGGAAGGCTCGCCGCTCATCATCGGCGACTACGTGACCATCGGCCATGCGGTGATTCTGCACGGTTGCCGCATCGGCAACGAGTGCCTGATCGGCATGGGTTCCATCATCCTCGACGATGTGGTGATCCCCGACCAAGTGATGGTGGGCGCGGGCAGTCTGGTGGCGCAGGGCAAGACGCTGGAGAGCGGCATGCTGTATCTGGGCCGTCCGGCCAAGGCGGTGCGCGCGCTGACGGAAGAAGAGATCAAGTATCTGCGCTATTCCGCCGAGCACTACATGCGCCTGAAAGACGATTACCTGAAGACGGCGGCGGCCTGAGATATTCAGCGGAGAGATCGAAATGCAGATCGAGCCTGAACTGGAGATCAAGCGCAAGTGCCTGATCCTGCAGCTGGGCCATACGGATGCGGCGACATGCAGGCGCGCATCAGGATCAAGCTGTACGGTATGGCAATGCTGATGCACAAGAGCAATGTGGCGACCCTGGGGCCGGCCTATATGTCACATGCCCTGGCCGACCGCGAATCGGCCCGGATCAACTTCGCGCGCGGCATCTGGGAAGAGCTGGAACGACGCGACCTGATCAATGACTTGAGGAAAGGCAAGACATGACGGCAGACGATCGCGGGACGGTGTTCCGCGCCAAGATGAATCTAGAGACCTCGCGCATCGCGTGGCGCGAGATGCAACGCTTCTTCGCCAGCGGTGCCGCCATCTATGTGAGCCCTGGTCTGGACCTGGTGGAGGTGGCCTACCAGATCTCGGAAGACAACAAGGCGCAAGTGCTGGAATAGATGGGCACCGGGCAGGTGGCCAAGATGTCGGACGAGCAGGCACTGGCCTGGTTCGAGGCCGATGCCGAGGTGTGGGCGTCAGCCCTTACGTGCTGGTGCAGGGCATCAGCACGCCGGGATAGTCACTTCACTTTCTTCAGCGCGGCCTCGATGCACTCGCACAAGGTCTTCAGCACCTTGATGCGCGCGAAGTTCTTGTCGTTGGCCTCGACCAGCGTCCACGGCGCGATCTCGGTGCTGGTGCGATCCACCATGTCGCACACCGCACGCTCGTAATCGTCCCACTTCTCGCGGTTGCGCCAGTCCTCCTCGGTGATCTTGAAGCGCTTGAAGCCGATCTTCTCGCGCTCCTTGAAGCGGCGCAGCTGTTCGTCCTTGCTGATCGCCAGCCAGAATTTGACCACCACGATGTCGTGGCGCTCCAGTTGCGCCTCGAAGTCGTTGATCTCGCTGTAGGCACGCATCCAGTCCGCTTCCGAACAAAATTTCTCCACCCGCTCCACCAGCACGCGGCCGTACCAGGAACGGTCGAAGATGATGAGCCGCCCCCGGCGCGGGATGTGCCGCCAGAAGTGCCATAGATAGGGCTGGGCGCGCTCTTCCTCGGTGGGGGCGGCGATCGGCACGATGTTGTACTGCCGCGCATCCAGCGCGCCTGTGATGCGGCGGATGGCGCCGCCCTTGCCGGCGGCATCGTTGCCTTCGAACATG
>JBBIGX010000027.1:0-2742 GCA_037447315.1 Gallionellaceae bacterium
TCCCCTGATGCTGCGTTTCGAGCATCTGTTGCGCATCGGACAAGTGCCCCGGATCGATGGCGGCGTGAGCCGGTTCGGGCCGTGTTCCGCCAGACTGCGGGACGCTTCCCCAGCGGTCAGTTCTCCCGTCGTGGTGCGTAGTGCCGGTGGAGAGATGATGCCAAGGCTGCTGCATCATGCCTTGCGCCTGTAGAACCACTTGAGCAGGAACGGTGGTGACATGGTGGTGAGCGCGATGACGATGAGCAGCGCCGCGTACAGTTCGCCGTTCAGGATCTGCTGGCTGAAACCGAGCTGCGCGAAGATCAGGCCCACCTCGCCGCGCGGGATCATGGACAGGCCGATAGCCATCTTGTTGTGCGGCGTCTCGCGGATGAAATAGCCCGCCGCGAGTTTGCCGAGGAAGGCGACCAGCAACAGCATGACAGCCAGTTCCCAGATGAAGGCCGAGCCCCAGTCAATCGCCTTCAGATTGAGCGAGACGCCGACCATCACGAAGAACAGCGGCGAGAAGGTGTGGATCAGCGGGCGCATCTGCTCTTCCAGGCGGTGTGCCATCCTCGGGCTGGGTTTGAACTCGAACACCTGCCCCTTGCCCATCCACAGGCGGAAACCGAAATGCTGGCTGAAGGCCAGGCCGGCGGCGAAGCCGCCCATGATCTCCGGTGCGCCCACCGCATGTGCCAGCCAGGAGAACAGCAGGATTAGCGACAGCGCCATGGTCAGCAGCAGGCCGGGCGTGGCGGCGCGCTCATCGAAATGCTCGATCACCGTCGAGGCCAGCTTGGCGACCAGCGGGGCCAGCAGCATGAACAGCAGGATGTACAGGCTGACCTCGCCCACGGCGCGGTAGGACACTTCCTGTTCGACAGCGAACTGGTAGAGCAGCGCCAGTGCCAGCACGCCGAGGATGTCGTCCAGCACCGCCGCGCCGATCACGATCTGCGCCTCGTCGGATTGGCGGCGGCCGAGGTCGTCCAGCACGCGCACGGTGATGCCGATGCTGGTGGCGGTCAGCGTGCCGCCGATGAACAGCGCGGTGAGGTCGGGCAGGCCGAACAGCCAGACGCTCACGCCGTAGCCCAGTGCGAAGGGCAGGGCGAAGCCGACGATGGCGACCACCACCGGTTTGCTGCCGGAACGCGCCAGGCGCGACAGGTCGGTATCCATGCCGACCTCGAACAGCAACAGGATGATGCCAATCTCTGCCAGCAGCTTCATGGTGGTGTCGGGCGACACCCAGCCCAGCAGCTAGGGGCCGATCAGCAGGCCGGCGATCAGTTCGCCGATGACCGACGGCACGCCGAAGCGCGCCACCGTCTCCGACAGCAGTCGCGCCGCGATCAGGATGATGGCGAGGAACAGGAAGAACTGGTGCAACTCCATGGTCGATGCTCCTGATGAAAGTGTTGCCGCTCTCTGGCGATGAGGGACAGATGATACAACGCGTGGTTCCGCTGACTTGGCGTCCGCACCGATGTCTGGCGTGCGGCTCAGTAACTGCGTGCGACCCCCATGCCGAGGAAGTGGGACGCATGACCATTGAGGTCGATACCGAGATGCAGGTCGAACTGGGTGCGTTCGTCCAGCAGCCAGGTGAATCCGCCGTCCAGCACGAAGCTGTCGTTGCCGGTATGGTTCAGTGGCAGGTCGGCGAACAGTTCCAGATAGCTGCCGAGTTGCGGGGTATGTTCGAACGCCGCTCCGACTGCGGCCTGGAAGCGGGTCTGCAAGGCGGCCGGGTCACTGCTGGCGATCTGCAAGGTGCCGAACAGACCGGCCTGTTCATATGCGGCGTAACTCCACAGCAAGGCGCCGAACGGCGCGATGCCGGCGCCGGCGGGGTTGCCGCCGGGCAGGGTGAACAGGCCGAGCAGGGAGAGCTGGAGTGCATCCCCGTCGAGCAGACGGTATTTGCCGCCGAGGGTCAGGTCGCCGCTGTCGCCGGTCGCAGTGTCCCAGCCGCTCCATTGCAGGTCGATCTCGGTGACTGGCGTCAGCCCGATGCGCACATTGGTCAGCGGGAAGCTGTGGCTGCCGGACGATCCCTGATAACCCAGCTCGACGTTGAAGTGCCCGGGGCGGACGGTCGCCGTGCCGGTGCTGTAACCGGGGCGGTCGGCGGTGACGGGTTCGGCGACGAGGGTCGGCGAAGTGATCAGCAATGACAGGCAGGCGGCGATGCGCAGCTTCATTTCGTTCCTTGTGCGCTCAGGTCTCGGGCGGCTTGCCCAGCGTGCGCGAATAGAAGCCGCGTACCACGGGCCACGGGTAGACCATCACCAGCACGGCGGTGAGGGAGATGCTGACCAGCACCACCATGTAGGTGGTGTCGCGTATCACCTCGCCGCCGTCTATGCCGTATTGCAGGGGCAGCGAGGCGAGCACGGCCGCCGCCAGTCCCTTGGGGGCCATCATCGAGGTGATGGCGGTGTCGCGCAAGGTATAGGTGGGATCGCGGAACACGACGCGCGTCAGCAGCAGGCGCAGCAGGTAGACCGCCAGTACCATCAGGACGGCGACCGTGACCAGGCCGATCGCGCCGAACTGGATGGAGATGCCGAGATAGATGAAGAAGTAGGTCTTGAGCAGGAACACTGCCTCGCGGTAGAAGACCAGGTCCACTTCGTTCAGCGGCACGATGTTGCGGTCCAGGCTGGGGATGCGGTCGAGACCGAACTTCTCGAAATTGGTCAGCGTGATGCCCAGCGCGAGCGCGGCGATGGCACCGGAGAATCCCAG
>JBBIGX010000027.1:2766-9112 GCA_037447315.1 Gallionellaceae bacterium
CGTAGACGATGAACACATAGGCCAGCGTAGAGGAGATGGTATTGGGGAAGTCGCGCACCTTGCCCAGCACCATCAGCCAGCCGATGCCGCCCACCACGCCGATCACGGCGGCGAACACCAGCGCGGCCAGCACGCTACCCACCACCTTGCCGGCAGCCACGTCGCCCTGCGTCATGATCTGCAGCATGGCGAACACGCCGACGATGCACAGCACATCGGTGAGAGCCGATTCCAGCACCAGCACCGTGGCGGGTTTCTCCGCCAGTTTCAGCGCGCTCACCATGGGGATCACCACGGCGGACGAGGTGCCGCCCAGCGTCAGGCCGAGCAACAGGGCGGGCAGCAGGTCAAGGCCGAGCGTGAGCATGCCGATCACGGCGATGACGATGGCGGTGATGGAGAAGCAGGCGAAGGTGAGCAGGCCCGTGGTGCCTGCGGACCGACCGAGCACGTTGAGATCGAGCGAGGTGCCGCTCTCGAACAGGATCACCACCAGTGCGATGGTGGCGAGCAGGGTGCCGACCTTGCCGAAATCCGCAGGCGACACGATGCCGAGCACCGGGCCGATCACGATGCCGATCAGCATCAGCACCAGCACGTCGGGGATGTTGGTGCGGCTGAACTGCAGCGACAGGAAGTGTGCGAAGAACACCATCAGGCCGATGACGAGTATGGTGGTGGACATGGCGGGTCTCGTGTTGTGGATCGTGGCGGATTATATCCGAGCCGCATGACATCCCCGTTGCGGTGCCTGCGTTAGAATCTGCGCATCGTTCAGCGAACGGAGTCGCCCGTGGAAAATCCCAATCTCTTCGAATACCTGCATGTCTCGAAAGACCTGCTGCGCGTGACCGTCATCCTGCTGGTGGCCTGGCTGCTGCTCTCGGTCAGCCGCAAGCTGATCCGTGTGTTCCGCGACTACATGCAGACGCGCATCGAATCGTCCGAGGACGGACGCCGCATCGAGACGCTGGCGCGCGTGTTCCGTTACATCTCCACCGTCATCATCCTGCTGGTCGCCGGCATGCTGACCCTGAGCGAACTCGGCATCTCCATCGCGCCCATCCTCGGCGCGGCGGGCGTGGTCGGCATCGCGGTGGGCTTCGGTGCGCAGAGCCTGATCAAGGATTACTTCAATGGCTTCTTCATGTTACTGGAGAACCAGATCCGCCATGGTGATGTGGTGGAGATCTGCGGCAAGACCGGCGTGGTCGAGGACATCACCCTGCGCCATGTCGCCTTGCGCGACATCGAAGGCAACGTGCACTACATCCCCAACGGCGAGATCACCATCGTCACCAACAAGTCGCGCGGCTATGCCTATGCCCTGATCAACCTGGGTGTGGCCTATCGCGAGGACCTGGACGAGGTCTACCGCGTGATGCGTGAGACCGGCGCCGCACTGCGCGCCGATGCAAAGATCGGCCCGAAGATACTGGAAGACCTCGAGATACAGGGCGTGCAGGACTGGGGCGATTCGGCTGTGGTCATCCGCTGTCGCTTCAAGACCGTGGCCATGGAACAGTGGGACGTGCGCCGTGCCTTCCTCGGGCTGCTGAAAAAGGCGTTCGACGCACATGGTATCGAGATCCCCTATCCGTGCCTGACGCTGTATGCCGGTCAGGACAAGCAGGGAAAGGCAGCGCCTTTCCTGGTTTCTTCATCCGGCCAGTGATCAGGCCAGCTTCTCGCGCTTGAAGTAATACCAGAGGTAGTAGATGCCGATCGGCGTGCCGATGGGGAAGGAGCACAGCGACAGCACGGCGCAGGGCAGGGCGATGCGCCAAGCGCGCGGCAGATTGGCGAGCAGCACGAAACCGCCAGCCGTGTAGGTCAGGCCGATCATCAGGCCGGGTAGCGCGATGCGCGCGTCGATGTGCCCGAAGTTGACGCCCAGCAGCGACAGGATCAGCACGCCGAACAGCAGCCAGCAGATGCCGATGAGGCGCTTGTGGAGGTTCATGCGTGCTCCTCAGGCATAGCTCGCCACCGGCGGGCAGGTACAGATCAGGTTCTTGTCACCATACACGTTGTCCACGCGCGCCACGGCCGGCCAGAACTTGTTGTCGCGTACCCAGGGCAGGGGATAGGCCGCCTGCTCACGGGGGTAGGGGCGAGTCCACTCGTTGGCACAGACCTTCTTTGCGGTGTGCGGTGCGTGCTTGAGGATGTTGTCCTTTTTGTCTACCTGACCGGTGATGACCTGCTCGATCTCGGCGCGGATGGCGATCATCGCTGCGCAGAAACGGTCCAGCTCCGCCTTCGATTCGCTCTCGGTCGGCTCCACCATCAGCGTGTCGACCACCGGGAAGGAAGTCGTCGGGGCATGGAAGCCGAAGTCCATCAGGCGCTTGGCGATGTCCGCCACTTCCACGCCCGCCGCTTTCCAGGCGCGGCAATCAAGGATCATCTCGTGCGCGCAGCGCCCGTTCGTGCCGCTGTACAGCGTGGCGTAATGGTCCTTGAGCGATTCCTTGATGTAGTTCGCGTTCAGGATAGCCATCTTCGTCGCCTCGGTCAGCCCCGCGCCGCCCATCAGCTTGATGTAGGCATAGGAGATGAGCAGGATCAGCGCGCTGCCGTAGGGGGCGGCGGAGACGGCATGGATGCCCTGTGCGCCGCCGACCTTGATCACCGGGTGCGACGGCAGAAAGGGCGTCAGGTGCGCCGCGACGCCGATCGGTCCCGCGCCCGGCCCGCCGCCGCCGTGCGGGATGGCGAAGGTCTTGTGCAGGTTGAGGTGGCATACGTCCGCGCCGATGGTGGCCGGATTGGTCAGGCCCACCTGCGCGTTCATGTTGGCGCCGTCCATGTACACCTGGCCGCCGTGGGCATGCACGATCGCGGTGATGTCGCGGATCGACTCCTCATACACGCCGTGCGTGCTGGGGTAGGTCACCATCAGACACGACAGCTTGTCCTTGTGCTCCTCGGCTTTGGCGCGCAGGTCGTCCACGTCGATGTTGCCGCGCGCGTCGCATTTCACCACCACGATGTCCATGCCGCACATCGCTGCGCTGGCCGGATTGGTGCCGTGCGCGGAAGAGGGGATGAGCACCACGTTGCGCTGTGCTTCGCCGCGTGAGCGGTGATACGCCTGGATCACCAGCAGGCCGGCGTATTCGCCGGACGCCCCGCTGTTGGGCTGGAAGCTCATCTGTGCGAAGCCGGTGATCTCGCACAACGCGGCGTTCAGACCTTCGATGATCTCGGCATATCCCTGTGCCTGCTCGGCGGGCACGAAGGGATGCAGGCCGGCGAACTCCGGCCAGGTCAGCGCCAGCATCTCGGAGGCGGCATTCAGCTTCATCGTGCAGGAGCCGAGCGGGATCATGGAGTGCGTGAGCGACAGGTCCTTGTTCTCCAGCCGCTTGATGTAACGCATCATCTCGCTCTCGGTGTGGTAGCTGTTGAACACCGGGTGGCTGAGGATGGCCGACTGGCGTTCGGCGAAGCGCAGGGGCTGCGCGGCGATCTGTGCCGCGGTCAGCACCGGCGCCGGTTTGCCGGCCTTCTTCGCGAACAGGGCGAGGATGGCATTCAGATCGGCAACCGTGGTGGTCTCGTCGAGCGCAATGCCCACGCCATCGGCGGTGTAACGGAAGTTGATGCGTGCGGCTTCAGCCAGGGCATGCACCTTGACGTTGTCGGTATTGAGCAGCTTGAGGGTATCGAAGAACACGCCTTCCACGACGTGATAACCGAGCTTTTTCAGTTCATCGGCCAGCAGGGCGGCGGACTGGTGCACGCGGCGCGCGATGGCGCGCAATCCTTGCGCGCCGTGATACACCGCATACATCGAGGCCATGATGGCCGGCAGCGCCTGCGCGGTGCAGATGTTGGAAGTCGCCTTTTCGCGGCGGATGTGCTGCTCGCGTGTCTGTAGCGCCATACGCAGCGCCGGGTTGCCGTCGGCATCCACCGACACGCCGATGATGCGACCTGGCATCGCGCGCTTGTACGCGTCGCGGCAGGCGAAGTAGGCAGCATGCGGGCCGCCGTAGCCCATCGGCACGCCGAAACGCTGCGTCGAGCCCAGCACCACATCCGCGCCCCATTCACCCGGCGGTGTCAGCAGCACCAGGCTGAGGATGTCGGCCGCGACCGCGACGGTCATGCCGTTGGCCTTGGCGCGCGCGACGAAGTCGGTGTAGTCGTGCACCGTGCCGTCGGCGGTCGGGTATTGCAGCAATGCGCCATACAGTTTGTCGTTCAGCGACACGGTCCTGAAGTCGCCGATCACCAGTTCGATGCCCAGTGGTTTCGCGCGCGTCTTGAGCAGTTCGATGGTTTGCGGGAAGCATTCGTGCGACACGAAGAAGCTGTTCTTGCCGGCGGCCACATCGTCGCGGCTGCGCAGGCCGTGCAGCATGGTCATCGCCTCGGCCGCGGCGGTCGCCTCGTCCAGCAATGACGCGTTGGCGATCTCCATGCCGGTCAGGTCGCACACCATGGTCTGGAAGTTCAGCAGCGCCTCCAGACGGCCCTGCGCGATCTCGGCCTGGTAAGGCGTATAGGCGGTGTACCAGCCAGGATTTTCCAGGATGTTGCGCTGGATCACGGCGGGCAGCACGGTGTCGTAATAGCCGAGGCCGATATAGCTCTTGTACAGATGGTTCTTCGCTGCGATACCGCGCAGATGCTGCAACAGCGCATGCTCGCTCATGCCCTCGGGCAGATTCAGCGGCTTGGGCAGACGGATGGCGGCGGGAATGGTCTCGGCGATCAGCGCATCCAGCGAGGGAGCGCCGATCCTGTTCAGCATGGCTTGCACGTCTTGTGCGTTCGAACCGTTGTGGCGGGAGACGAATGGGTCGGTCATAGGATTCAGGATGCAGGATTCAGGGGAGGATGCGGGACGCGGAATGCGGGTGGGGTTTCCCTGACACCCGTTTCCCGTATCCTGCTTTCAGTGTGCTTCGCTGTCGACGTGCACCTGATAGGCGGCGGCGTCCATCAGCGCGTCGACGTCGGTCGCATTGTCCGGCTTCATCTTGAAGATCCATGCGCCATAAGGATCGCTGTTGATCGCTTCCGGCGCGGCGTCCAGCGCGCCGTTGGCGGCAGTCACTTCGCCGGCCACTGGGGCATACACGTCGGCGGCGGCCTTCACCGATTCCACCACGGCGCATTCTTCGCCGGCCTTCAGCTTGCGTCCGGTCTCAGGTGCCTCGACGAACACCAAGTCGCCCAGCAGTTCCTGTGCATGGTCGGTGATGCCGACGGTGATGCTGCCGTCGGCTTCGGTCTTCACCCACTCGTGGGAGGCGGTGTATCTCAGGTCGGTCGGGTTGCTCATGTCGGGGTCCTCAAATGGTTGGTTAAACGAGTGCCTTGCCGTTGCGGGCAAAAGGATACTTCACTACGGATGCATTCAACAGCTTGTCGCGGATCTCCACCTGCACGGTGTCGCCGAGGTTCACTCCATTCGGTACGCGCGCCAGGGCGATGGATTTTCCCAGCGTGGGCGAGAAGCTGCCGCTGGTGATCTCGCCGTCGCCGTGCGCGGTCTTTACTTTCTGATGGCTGCGCAACACGCCGCGATCCAGCAGCACCAGGCCGACCAGCTTTTTGCTCGGCGGATGGGCCAGCAGCGCGGCCTTGCCGATGAAGTCGCGTTCGCTCTGCAGGTCCACCGTCCAGCCCAGGCCGGACTCCAGCGGGCTGGTGGTCTCGTCCATGTCCTGGCCATAGAGGTTCATGCCGGCTTCCAGGCGCAGTGTGTCGCGCGCGCCGAGGCCGATGGGTTTCACACCGGCCTTGTTCAGGTCATACCAGAACTGTTCCACCTTCTCTTTGGGCAGCATCACCTCGAAACCATCCTCGCCGGTATAGCCGGTGCGCGCGATGAAGTATTCGCCGCAGTCCGCAGCCTGGAAACTGATCAGGCCTTCCGTCGCCATCCGTGTCTGGGGCAGGACTTGCCACACCTTGGCGCGCGCGTTCGGCCCCTGGATGGCGACCATCGCCAGGTCGTCGCGCGAGATGATGCGGAGCTGCGGCGCATGTTGCGCGGCCTGCTCTTTCATCCAGGCGATGTCCTTGTCCGCCGTGCCCGCATTTACCACGATGCGGAACCATTGCTCGTTCATGAAATAGATGATGAGGTCGTCGATCACGCCGCCGTCCGGACGCAGCATGGCGGAATACAGGGCGCGGCCGGGTGTGTGCAGCTTGGCTGCATCGTTCGCCAGCAGGTGGCGCAGGAAGGCGCGCACGCCGTCGCCCTTCGCATCGACGACGCGCATGTGGCATACGTCGAACATGCCGCAGTCATTGCGTACCTGGTGGTGCTCCTCGATCTGCGAGCCGTAGTTGACCGGCATGTCCCAGCCGCCAAAATCCA
>JBBIGX010000028.1:0-8917 GCA_037447315.1 Gallionellaceae bacterium
GGTGCATGACGGCGCGGCCTGGCAGGCGCTGGAGCGTGCCGATGCCGCCGGGTTGTTCGTGTGGCGCGGCAAGCAGGCATTGCCGGTTCCCTGCCGCCTGCGCCTGGATTATTCCGGGCATGTGCTGGAGGTGCATGACGCCTATACCTTCGCTCCCAGCATCACCGACCACGACCTCTATCTGTTCTCGCAGGGCAGGCTGCAGCAGGCCTATCGCATGCTGGGCGCGCACCACATGGCGCTGCAGGGCGTGTGGGGCGTGCGTTTCGCAGTGTGGGCGCCGAATGCGGAGCGGGTCAGCGTGGTGGGTGATTTCAACGGCTGGGACGGGCGCGTGCATCAGATGCGCGTGCTGGGGAGCTCCGGGGTGTGGGAGATCTTCATCCCCGACATCGGCCTGGGTGAGTTGTACAAGTTCGAGATCCGCAACCGTCACAGCGGCGCGCTGCTGACCAAGACCGATCCCTACGGCTTCAGTTTCGAGATGCGTCCCGGTACGGCGTCGCGCGTGACCGCACTGCAGGGTTACGCCTGGCGCGACGAGGCGTGGATGACGCAGCGTGCGGAGCGCGACTGGCAGCACTTGCCGCTGAACGTGTATGAGGTGCATGCCGGGTCGTGGAAGCGCCATTGGGATGGCCGCTTCTACAATTTCCGCGAGCTGGCCGACAGCTTGGTGCCTTATGTGCAGGAGATGGGTTACACGCATATCGAACTGATGCCGGTCAGCGAACATCCGCTGGACGAGTCCTGGGGCTACCAGACCACCGGCTATTACGGGGTGACCAGCCGCTTCGGCACGCCAGACGATTTCCGCTATTTCGTCGATCGCTGCCATGTGGCAGGGATCGGCGTGATCCTGGACTGGGTGCCGGCGCACTTTCCCAAGGACAGCTGGGCGCTGGCACGGTTCGACGGCACTGCACTGTACGAGCACGAGGATCCACGCCTGGGCGAGCATCAGGATTGGGGCACGCTGATCTTCAACTACGGCCGCAACGAGGTGCGCAACTTCCTGCTGGCTAATGCCTACTACTGGATGCAGGAGTTCCATATCGACGGCCTGCGTGTGGATGCGGTGGCTTCCATGCTGTATCTCGATTACTCGCGCAAGGAAGGGCAGTGGCTGCCCAACCGTTACGGCGGGCGCGAAAACATCGAGGCGGTGGAGTTCCTGCGCGAGCTGAACATGATGACGCACGAGCGCTTCCCGGGCACGCTGACGCTGGCCGAGGAATCGACTTCCTGGCCCATGGTGTCGCGTCCGGTGTATCTCGGCGGGCTGGGCTTCTCCATGAAGTGGAACATGGGCTGGATGAACGACACGCTGGCTTACATCGCGCACGATCCGGTGCACCGGCGCTATCACCAGAACATGCTGACCTTCGGCCAGCTGTATGCCTATACCGAGAATTTCGTGCTGCCGTTCTCGCACGACGAGGTGGTGCACGGCAAGCGTTCGCTGCTGGACAAGATGCCCGGCGACGCCTGGCAGAAGTTCGCCAACCTGCGCCTGTTGTTCACCTACCAGATGACCATCTCCGGCAAGAAGCTCAACTTCATGGGCAACGAGTTCGCGCAGGGGCAGGAGTGGAAGGTGGGGGCGGAGCTGGACTGGTACCTGCTGGACCGCATCGAACACAGCGGCATGAAGGCGTTGATGCGCGATTTGAATCAGTTGTATCGCGATGTGCCGGCGCTGCACGAGCTGGACTTCTCGCACGAAGGCTTCGCCTGGATCGATTGCAACAACGCCGAGCAATCGGTGCTGGTCTACCGGCGCATCGCGCGCGACGGTTCGGAGGTCATCGTGGCGCTGAACTTCACGCCGGTGCCGCGTCCGGGATACCGCATCGGTGTGCCACAAAAAGGCGGTTACCGCGAGCTGTTCAACAGCGATTCACATTATTACGGCGGCAGCAACATGGGCAACGGCATGGGGCTTTACACCCGCGACATCGAATGTAACGGCATGGGGCAGTCGATCGAGGTGGTGTTGCCACCGCTCGCCGGTATCGTGCTGCAATATACACGTTGAGCCAGGACGGGTGTACGGACAAACAACGGCAGACAGGGATCAGGATATGTCTCGATTGACGCAATCTCCCGCATGGCAGGCGCTGCAGCAACATCGGCAGGCGTTACAGGATTTCTCCCTGCGCCAGGCGTTCGCGGCGGATGCCCGACGTTTCGACCGTTTCTCGCTACGGCTGGACGATCTGCTGCTGGATTATTCCAAGAACCTGGTTACCGACGAGACGATGAGTCGGCTGATGGCGCTGGCGCGCCAGTGCGATGTGGAAGGCTGGCGCGAGCGCATGTTCGCCGGGGAGAAGATCAATTTCACCGAAGGGCGCGCCGTGCTGCACACCGCGTTGCGCGCCGCGGTGGTCGCCGGGCATCCGCCGGTCAGGGTGGATGGCAAGGATGTGCTGCCCGGGGTGCGCCACGTGATGGAGAAGATGCGCCTGTTCGTCAACAGCGTGCGTAACGGTGCCTGGCGCGGCTATAGCGGCAAACAGATAACCGACGTGGTGAACATCGGCATCGGCGGCTCCTATCTCGGGCCGCTGATGGTGTGCCGGGCGTTGCAGCCTTATGCCTCGCGTGCACTGCGTGCGCATTTCGTGTCCAATGTGGATGGCGCGGACATTGCCGCAAAGCTGGCGCAGCTCGACCCGGAGACTACGCTGTTCATCGTCGCCTCGAAGACCTTCACTACGCAGGAGACGCTGATGAATGCGCGCACGGCGCGCGACTGGCTGTTGCAGCGTGCGGGCGATGCGCGCCATGTGGCGAAGCACTTCGTGGCCCTGTCCACCAACGCATCGGCGGTGTCCGCCTTCGGCATCGACCCGGACAACATGTTCGAGTTCTCCGAGTGGGTGGGCGGCCGTTATTCGCTGTGGTCGGCCATCGGTCTGTCCATCGCGCTGTACGTCGGCATGGACCGTTTCGAGGAACTGCTGCAAGGCGGCTACGACATGGACGTGCATTTCCGCACCGCCCCGCTGGAACGGAACATGCCGGTGGTGCTCGCCATGCTCGGCGTGTGGTACCGCAACTTCCACGATGCGGCCTCCATCGCCCTGCTGCCCTATGACCAGTCGCTGGAATATTTCACCGCCTATTTCCAGCAGGCGGATATGGAGAGCAACGGCAAGCGGGTGGACCGCCAGGGGCAGCCGGTGGATTACGCCACCGGTCCCATCCTGTGGGGCGGCACCGGCACCAACGGCCAGCATGCCTATTACCAGCTGATCCATCAGGGGACGCAGATGATCCCGGCGGATTTCATCGCGCCGGCGACCAGCCACTATCCCCTGGGCGAGCACCATGCCACCCTGCTGTCGAATTTCTTTGCACAGACGGAAGCGCTGATGAAGGGCAAGACGGCGGACGAGGCGCGCGCCGAACTGCAGGCAGCGGGCATGGAGCCGGCGGCGGTCGAGGCGCTGGTGCCGCACAAGGTGTTCGCAGGCAACAAGCCGACCAATTCCATCCTGTTCGAGCGGCTCACGCCGCGCACGCTGGGACGGCTGATCGCGCTGTACGAGCACAAGATCTTCGTGCAGGGCGTGGTGTGGAACGTCAATTCCTATGACCAGTGGGGCGTGGAGCTGGGCAAGCAGCTGGCGGCGCACATCCTGCCGGAACTGCGCGACGCGCAGCCGGTGACCTCGCATGACGCCTCGACCAACGGCCTGATCAACCATTACAAATCCTTCAAGCGATAGTCACGATGCGCATCCTGTTCGCCACCTCCGAGATCCATCCGCTGATCAAGACCGGCGGTCTGGCCGATGTCAGCGCGTCGCTGCCGGCCGCGCTGCAGGCGCTGGGGCAGGATGTGCGCGTGTTGCTGCCGGGCTATAGCCAGGTGCTGGAGGCGCTGAAGGGCAGCAAGACGCTGGCCACCTTCAGGCCGTTCGCTGACGGTGACGAGGTGCGCCTGCTGGCCGCGAAGATGCCGGGTAGCGGTGTGCCGCTGTATGTGCTCGATGCGCCGCAATATTTTTGCCGTGTGGGCGGCCCCTATCACTATCGTCTCGGTGGCGACTGGCCGGACAATCCGATGCGCTTCGGTCTGCTGTCCAAGGTGGCGGCGCTGCTGGGCAGCGCGTCCTCGCCGGTGGACTGGCAGGCCGAACTGGTGCACTGCAACGACTGGCAGACTGGGCTGGCGCCGGTCTTCCTGCATCTGGAAGGCGGGGCGCACGCGAAGAGCGTGATGGCCATCCACAACATCGCCTTCCAGGGCAATTTCGACCGCGACTGGCTGCAGCACCTGCAGTTGCCGCAATCGTTGTTCAACATGCACGGCGTCGAGTTCCACGGGCGCCTGTCCTTCCTCAAGGCCGGACTGCAGTATGCCGACCGTATCGTGACGGTCAGCCCGACCTATGCACACGAGATCCAGGCGACCGAGATGGGCTATGGCATGCAGGGGCTGCTGACTGCGCGGCGCGCGGTGGTGAGCGGCATCCTGAACGGCATCGACGACAAGGAATGGGATCCGGCGAGCGACCCGCATCTGGCGGCGCATTACGATGCGCGCGACTTGTCGGGCAAGGCGGAGGTGAAACGTGCGCTGCAACAGCGCATGGGGCTGGAGGTGGATGCGCAGGCGCCGCTGCTGGGCGTGGTCAGCCGCCTGACTTACCAGAAGGGGCTGGACCTGCTGCTGGAGTGCATGCCCGCCCTGCTGGACAGCGGCGCGCAGCTGGTGGTGCTGGGCAGCGGCGAGCCGGAGTTCGAGCGGCGCTACCTGCTGCTGGCTCAACGCCATCCCGGGCGCGTCGCGGTCTCGACCCGCTTCGACGAGCCGCTGTCGCACCAGATCATGGCCGGTGCCGACATCTTCCTGATGCCGTCGCGCTTCGAACCGTGCGGCCTGAACCAGATGTACGGCATGCGCTACGGCACGCCGCCGGTGGTGCGCCGGACCGGCGGTCTGGCCGATTCGGTGACCAACGCCAGCCTGGAGGGCGGGACGGGTTTCGTGTTTGACGAACCCGGCGTGGCCGCGCTGCAGCAGACCATACGCTGGGCGATCGAGTGTTATCGCGATACGCCGACCTTCCGCCGCATACAACTCAACGGCATGAACCGGGATGTCAGCTGGCGCCACAGCGCGCAGCTGTATCTTGAGCTTTATCTGGCAGCATCGGGAACGCAGCACCAATAAAGGGAGAGCATCATGGCACAGGACATGCATTCACCACGCTTCATCAGCACACTGACCAAGAACACCGTCGCCCTGATTCTGGCGGGCGGGCGCGGCAGCCGCCTGCACAACCTGACGGACTGGAATGCCAAGCCGGCGGTGCAGTTCGGCGGCAAGTTCCGCATCATCGACTTTCCCCTGTCCAACTGCATCAATTCCGGCATCCGCCGTATCGGGGTGGTCACGCAATACAAGGCGCACACGCTGATCGAACATATCCAGAAGGGCTGGGGCTTCCTGCGCGGCGAGTTCAACGAGTTCGTCGCGCTGCTGCCGGCGCAGCAGCGCATCCAGGAGGAGTGGTATCGCGGCACGGCCGATGCGGTGTTCCAGAACATCGACATCCTGCGCGGCTACAAGCCGGAATACATCGTCATTCTGGCCGGCGACCACATCTACAAGATGGATTACGGCGAGATGCTGGCCGCGCATGTGCGCAGCAAGGCGGACATGACCGTGGGCTGCCTCGAAGTGCCGGTGGCCGAGGCCAGCGCTTTCGGCGTGATGACGGTGAACGAGGAGAACCGCATCATCAAGTTCACCGAAAAGCCGGCCAATCCGACCGAGATGCCGGGCAAGCCGGGGCGGGCGCTGGCCAGTATGGGCATCTATGTGTTCAATGCCCGCTTCCTCTACGAGCAACTGGTGCGCGATGCTGATACCAAGAATTCCACCCACGATTTCGGCCATGACATCATCCCTTACCTGATCGACCGTTACCGCGTGTATGCGCACCATTTCGCCGATAGCTGCGTCAGCTGCGGGAACGCCAAGCCCTACTGGCGCGACGTGGGGACTATCGACGCCTATTGGGCGGCGAACATGGAGATGGTGGCCGTGGTGCCCGACCTTGATCTGTACGACAAAACCTGGCCGATCTGGACCTATCAGGAGCAGTTGCCTCCGGCCAAGTTCGTGTTCAACGAGGAAGGACGGCGCGGTGAGGCCATCGATTCCATGGTTTCCGGCGGCGACATCATCAGCGGTGCGCATGTGTTCCATTCCGTGCTGTTCTCTGACGTGCGCGTGGACGAACGCAGCGAGGTCGTCGATTCCGTCGTCCTGTCTGGTTGCCGCATCGGCAAGGACGTGAAGCTGAACAAGGTGGTGCTGGACAACCGCTGCGAGATCCCGGATGGCATGCACATCGGTTTCAACCGCGACGAGGATGCCAAGCGCTTCCATGTGTCCGAGGGCGGGGTCACGCTGGTCACGCCGGACATGCTGGGACAATCCATCCACCACGTCAGATAACGTCGATACCGGGAACATTCAAGCCGTACCGCATCACGCAACCGCGAGAAAAGAAACTGCGCCTGGTCCTGTGCTGGCACATGCACCAGCCGGATTACCGCGATTACCTCACGGGCGAGTACACCCTGCCGTGGACCTACCTGCACGCCATGAAGGATTACACCGACATGGCCTACCACCTGGAACGGCACCCGCAGGTGCGCGCGGTGGTGAACTTCGTGCCCATCCTGGTCGAGCAACTGCGGGACTACGAACGGCAGTTCCGTACGGGCGAGATGCGCGACAAGATGCTGTGCCGCGAGAACCTGGATACGCTCGACGATAGAGAGCGTCTGCATATCCTGGACAGCTGCTTCAAGTGCAATCACGCCAAGATGTTGCAACCCTACCGCGCCTACCAGCATCTGTTCGATCTGCAGAAGCTGCTGGATGGCCACGGCCGCGAGAACGTCACCTACCTCTCCGGCCAGTATCTGGCCGACCTGCTGGTGTGGTACCACCTGGTGTGGACCGGCGAGAGTGTGCGGCGCGAGAACGAGGTGGTCGCACGGCTGATGGCGAAGGGGGCACAGTTCACCTACGCCGAGCGCATGGAGCTGTTCCGGCTGATCGGCGAGCTGGTGGCCGGCATCATCCCGCGTTACCGTGCACTGGCCGAGCGCGGCCAGGTCGAGATCTCGACCACGCCCTACAACCATCCCATCCTGCCGCTGCTGCTCGACTTCAACTCGGCGCACGAGAGCGAGCCGCATGCGCCGCTGCCGCAGGCCAGCGGTTACCCGGGCGGTCTGCGCCGCGCGCAGGCGCATCTGAAGCGTGCCGTGGAGAGCCACCAGAAGAATTTCGGCAGCAAGCCGCACGGCATGTGGCCATCGGAAGGCAGCCTGTCGCGTGCCACGCTGAAGCTGCTGGGCGACCATGGCTGCCGCTGGACGGCAAGCGGGCAGGCGGTGCTGGCGCACAGCCTGCAGCGCGAATCGAACGGCGCGCCGTTGCCGGACAAGAGCAACTATCTGTACAAACCCTATGTGCTGGAGGATGCCGGCAAACCGGTGTACTGCTTCTTCCGCGATGACCAGCTGTCCGACCGCATCGGTTTCGAATACGCCAAATGGAAGGGCGACGATGCGGCGGCGGATTTCGTGCATCAGCTGGAAGAGATCCACCGCAACGCGCAGGGCGAGCATGACCCGGTGGTGTCGGTGATCCTAGATGGCGAGAACGCCTGGGAGTATTACCCGTACAACGGCTATTACTTCCTGTCTGAGCTGTATGCGAAGCTGGAGAAGCATCCGTTCATCACCACCACGACTTTCAGCGAGGTGGTGGGGGGCTTGCAGGCGGGGAACGAGCGCCTCGATCAGGGACGGCTGAAACAACTGGTGGCGGGGAGCTGGGTGTACGGCACCTTCAGCACCTGGATCGGCTCGCCCGACAAGAACCGCGGCTGGGACCTGCTGTGCGAAGCCAAGCGCAGCTATGACATCGTCGCCAACAGTGGCCGCCTGAGTGCGGAGGAATTGCGGCAGGCCACCGAGCAACTGGCGGATTGCGAAGGCTCGGACTGGTTCTGGTGGTTCGGTGACTACAACTCGGCGCAGAGCGTGTCGTCGTTCGATGTGCTGTACCGCAAGAACCTGAGCAACCTCTATCGCCTGCTCAAGCTGACGCCGCCGGTGGACCTGCAACATGTAATCAGCGTGGGCGGCGGTTCTCCCGCAGCCGGCGGCACCATGCGCCGCTCTGAATAAGCCTTTTCGATTCAATTTCGTATCGATACGGGGCGGCGAGGGGTGGTGTATTTGCTAGAATCACCCGCACCCCGTACTGTCAGGAACTCATCGTGAATCAACCCAGCAAGCCTTTCATCCCCAAACAACACAGCATCATGAGCATGCCGCCGCTGGGCATGGATGCCATCAGTATCATGGAAGACTTCCGGCGCTATTTCAGCCACACCCTGGGTTGGGGCAAGGACACGCTGTCCGGTTATCCGGTCTATTCCTCGCTGGCGTATGTCCTGCGCGACCGGCTGATCGAACGCTGGCGCCACACGCAGCGCGCGCAGGACGAGTCCGATTGCAAGCGGGCCTACTACCTGTCGCTCGAATTCCTGATGGGGCGCGCCATGGGCAATGCCATGCTCAACCTCGACATGCTGCAGGAGACGGCCGATGCCATGCGCAACTTCGGCGTGATGCTGGAGGATGTGCAGGAACAGGAGAGTGATGCCGGACTCGGCAACGGCGGTCTGGGGCGGCTGGCCGCCTGCTTTTTGGACAGCTGCGCCACTCTGCAGTTGCCGGTGATCGGATATGGTCTGCGCTATGAGTACGGCATGTTCCGCCAGCGCATCGAACAGTGACGCCAGGTCGAGGACCCGGACCACTGGCTGCGCAACGGCAACCCGTGGGAGGTGGAGCGTCCAGAGCATGC
>JBBIGX010000029.1:0-8783 GCA_037447315.1 Gallionellaceae bacterium
GAGCGCGGCGACCGGGACGCGCGCGACGTCGCGGCGGTGTTCGAGCGCGACACGGCCGGTCTGCTGCGTTCGGCGCCGGCCCCGCCCCAGTGCAGCCGCGACGAGCTGCCGGGCCGCGTCGACCTCGTCGTCGTCCTCGGCGGCGACGGCACGCTGCTCGCCATGGCGGATCGCATCGCCAGCGCCGGCGCCGAGATTCCGATCCTGGGCGTCAACTTCGGCAGCCTCGGCTTCCTCACCGAGGTGACGCTGCCGGACGGCAGCCGGCACTGGCCGCTGGTCGGTGCACACCACTATCGCGAAGTCGCCGATATCCGCCAGTATCAGGTGGTGCAGCACAGCATGGACGATGTGGAAGTCAGGCTGGTGACACCGCATCCCCTCGGCGCGGCACAGGAAGCGCAACTGACGACGCTGCTGCATAGCGCCATCGGCCACTCCTTCCCGTTGCGCTTTTCCTATAGCGACCGTGAACTGCCCAGGACTGCGGGCGGCAAGTTCGAAGAGTTCATTTCCCTGCTGCCCTGACATATACTCCCGACCATCCGGCCGATCTGCCCGGCCACCCACGCCAGAACAGCAGCGTCCCGGGAGGACAGGATGAAGTACCCGCACGAACGCAGCGCCAGCGCGGAGATTTCGCGCATCACCCTGCAGAAGATGGCCGCACATCAGGCCGCATTCACCCCGCCGAACTTCGCGGTCTGGTACGAGTACGTCTCCGGCATCAATCCCGCGCTGAACAGCGCACTGGAAGAGCTGCTGAAGAAGCATCCCAAACTGCAGGATGAACATGTCGAGCAGCTCTACACCGATTATGTATCGGAATGCGGCTCGAAGATACATCTGACGTTGCGCGAAGACCTGAAGCATCTGCTGGAACGCCTCAACCACCTCACCTCGGAAGCCGAAGAAAAGACCTCGGAATACGGCGGCCATCTGCAGGATTACAGCAGCCGCCTGCAGGCAGAACTCAGCGTCACTGAACTGGACCTGCTGGTGAAAGACATCATGCAGGATACCGAACGCATGCACGCATCGGTGCAGGAGATCCATGTGCAACTAGAGGCCAGCCATCAGGAAGTCGAACGTCTGAACCGCGAACTGGAGGCGCTCAAGGTCGCCGCGACGGTCGACCCGCTGACCGGCGTGCTGAACCGGCGCGGTTTCGAGAGCTGCGCCGAGACGCTGTTCGCCGAGACCCCGGCACCGAACCATAAAGGTTTCTGCCTGTTGATGCTGGACGTGGACCACTTCAAGCACATCAACGACAACTACGGCCACCTGCTGGGCGACAAGGTACTCACCGCCATCGCCGCCACCCTGAAGAGCAAGGTGCAGGGGCAGGACCTGGTCGGGCGCTTGGGCGGCGAGGAGTTCGCCATCCTGTTGCCGAACACCAATCTGGACGGCGCCTTCGTGGTCGCCGAACACATCCGTCAGGCGATCGAGCGCGGCAAGATACGCCGCCTCGATTCCAACCAGAACATCGACGGCATCACCATCTCCATCGGCATCTCGCCGCGCAAGGAGCAGGAAGGGTTGAACGAGATGATCGCCCGCGCGGACAAGGCGTTGTACCGCTCCAAGAAGGAGGGGCGCAACCGCATCACCATCCTCGACTGAGGCAGCCTAACGTTTGCGCGCGACCAGGTCGATCAGCGCGGACAGCCCGTTGTGCCCTTCGCCTTCGCGGATCACGCTGTCGTGCTCGCGCAGATGCAGTATCTCCATGTCCGCACACAGTTCGCGCAGCATGGGCTCCGTGTACAGGTTCTCCACCTGCGACGGACCGCCGGTCCTGAATTCGAGCTGTTTCGGCGTGTAACCCTGCAACAGCAGCAGGCCGCCCGGTTTGAGGTGTTGCTTGAGGTTGGCGAACTGCTGTGGCCGCAGGTCTGGTCCGACGAACTGGATGAAGATGGCGACGACCACGTCGAAACGCGCCCCGCTCTGCCACGCCAGCATGTCAGCCTGTTCGAAACGCATCTGCACACCGCGCCGCTGCGCCAATTGCCGCGCCTTGGCCTGTGCCACCGGCGAGGCATCCAGCGACAGCACGTCCAGCCCCTGCTCCGCCAGCCACACACCGTTGCGTCCTTCGCCGTCGGCCATGGCCAGACACTTCATGCCCGGCTTGAGCAGCGCGTGCTGCGAGACCAGGAATGCGTTCGGCTCGGTACCGTAGAAGTATCGCTTGCCGCCATAGCGCTCATCCCAGATGTTCATACCGCCCGCCACAGATACCACCACGCGCCTAGCGTGAAGAACGACAGGATCAGCCCCACCGCCACCATCAGGTTGGCCAGATCCGGATCGAGATCGTGTTCCTTCGCCACGATGGCAGCGGTGATCATCGACGGCATCGCTGCCTCGAACAGCGTGACCTGGATGGGCAGCCCGCGCGCACCGAGCAGTTGCACATACAGCAGCCAGATGGCGAACGGCGCAAGGATCAGTTTGAAAGCCAGTCCCAGCGCCAGGTTGCGCTTGTGCTCGGCGATATGCCCCAGCCGCAGCTGCATGCCGACCGACAGCAGTGCCAGTGGCGCCAGCGTATCGCCCAGCCGTTTCAGCAATGCCGCGAACCCGTCGGCATACTCCACCGGGATCAGCAACAGCGCGATGATGAGCGAGATGAACGGCGGGAACAGCGCAATGCGTTTGGCGATCTCGGCCGCCGTCGGCTTGCCCGAAGAATAGAGGCCGGCAACGGTGATACCCAGCACCGACAGCGCGAAGAAGGAACCCAGCTGGTCGGCCACGATGGCGGTCGCCAGCCCCTCTTTGCCATAGAACGCCTCCACCATGGGCAGACCGAAAAACGAGGTGTTGCCCAGACCGCCCACCACGATCAACGCGCCCGTGGTCTTGCGCGGCAGGTGCAGCCAGCGCCCCAGCGCACGAAAGAACAGGAAAGACAATCCGAACACGATCCACGCCATCAGTGCGGTCAGCACCACATCGCCGGAGAGGTGCAGTTCATGGATATACAGCAGCGTCAGCGCGGGCAGCGAGACGTGGATGATGAAACTGTTGAGCGTGGCCGGTGCGTTGTCCGGCATGCGCCCGCTGCGGCGCAGCAACATGCCGGCGACGAAGCAGAGGATGAGCAGGATGAGGTTGTTCATGCCTCTGCCTCAGTCCGGCCGCTTCAGGCCGGCACGTGGGCGCTGATGTAAGCCTTCAGCTTCGCCACGTCGGCTTCCATCACCTCGCAGCGCTGCGGCAGGTTCTCGATGCCTTCCAGTTTCGCGGGGCGCTCCGGCTGGCGACCCAGCGCTTCCTGGATGGTCTCGGCGAATTTGGCGGGCAAGGCCGTCTCCAGGCAGATCAGCGGCAGGCTGGGGCGACGCTGCTCCAGCCCCACTTTCAATCCGTCGGCGGTATGCGTATCCACCATCACGCCGTACTCCTCCCATACCTCGCGGATGGTCTTCAGGCGGTCGGCGTGGCTGCTCTTGCCGGAGGAAAAGTGGAACTTGGGCAGGGCGTGCCAGTAGTCAGTACCCTTGATATCGAACGAGCCGCCCCGATCCACCTTGCTCCAGAACTCGCGCACCTTGGCGGCATCGCGCCCGACCAGGTCGAACACGAAGCGCTCGAAGTTGGAGGCCTTGCTGATATCCATCGACGGGCTGCTGGTCTCGTAGGTGTGTTGGGCATCGCGCGGACGATAGACGCCGGTGCGGAAGAACTCGTCCAGCACGTCGTTCTCGTTGGTGGCGAGGATCAACTGGCCGATGGGCAGGCCCATCATGCGCGCGATGTGGCCGGCGCAGATGTTGCCGAAGTTGCCGGACGGCACCGAGAACGCCACCTGCTCGTCGTTGCTCTTCGTCGCGGCGAAGTAGCTCTTGAAGTAATACACCACCTGCGCCGAGACGCGCGCCCAGTTGATGGAGTTCACCGTGCCGATCTTGTACTTCGCCTTGAAGGCGTGGTCGTTCGACACCGCCTTCACCATATCCTGCGCGTCGTCGAAGAAACCGTGGATGGCAATGTTGAAGATGTTCGGGTCTTGCAGCGAATACATCTGCGCGCGCTGGAAGCTGGACATCTTGCCTTCCGGCGACAGCATGAACACACGGATACCTTTCTTGCCGCGCATCGCATATTCGGCGGCGGAACCGGTGTCGCCCGAAGTCGCGCCGAGGATGTTCAGTTCGGCGTGCTGCTTCGCCAGCGCATACTCGAACAGGTTGCCCAGCAACTGCATCGCCATGTCCTTGAACGCCAGTGTCGGGCCGTTGGACAGCTCCAGGATGAACACGCCCTCGCTCAGTTTGCGCAGCGGCGTGATGTCTGCCGCGTTGCTGTCGGCGCGTCCGTTGCTGTACACCTCGGCGGTGTAGGTCTTGCTGACGATGGCTTTCAGGTCCGCCGCCGGGATGTCGGTGGCGAACTTGGACAGCACTTCGTACGCCAGTTCAGCATACGACAGCTTGCGCCAGGCATCCAGCTCTTCGCGTGTCACCTGCGGATATTGTTCCGGCAGATACAGACCGCCGTCCGGCGCCAGGCCGCCGAGCAGGATTTCCGTAAAGGTTCTCGCGGGGCTGTTGCCGCGGGTGGAGATGTATTTCATTTTTTACTTACCCAACTCTTCCAGGCGCAACTTGGTCACCTTCCCCGCCACCACGCCCAGCTTCTCGATCTTGGCGATCGCGGCGTTGATGCGCTTCTCGCGCGTCTGGTGGGTGAGCATGATGAGGTCGGTCTGCTCTTCGCCCTCGCCCGGTTCCTTCTGGATCACCGCGTCGATGGAGATCTGTTCGTCGGCGAGGATGCGCGTGATGTCGGCCAGCACGCCCGGCTTGTCCTGCACGCGCAGGCGCAGGTAGTAGCTGGTGATGACCTCATCCATCGGCAGCACCTTGAGGTCGGCCATCGCATTCGGCTGGAAAGCCAGATGCGGCACGCGATTCTCCGGGTCCGCGGTGTGCATGCGCGTCACGTCCACCAGGTCGGCGATCACCGCGCTGGCGGTCGGCTCGGCACCGGCGCCCTTGCCGTAATACAGCGTGGCACCCACCGCATCGCCCTGCACCACTACGGCGTTCATCGCGCCCTCGACATTGGCGATCAGGCGCTTGGCCGGGATCAGCGTCGGGTGCACGCGCAGCTCGACGCCCTCGCCGGTGCGTTTGGTGATGCCCAGCAGTTTGATGCGATATCCGAGCTGTTCGGCGTACTTGATGTCGGCCGCATCCAGCTTGGAGATGCCCTCGATGTAGGCTTTGTCGAACTGCATGGGGATGCCGAAGGCCAGTGCGGACAGGATGGTGATCTTGTGTGCAGCATCCACGCCCTCGATGTCGAAGGTGGGATCGGCTTCGGCGTAGCCCAGACGCTGCGCTTCCTTCAGCACGGTGTCGAAGCTCAGTCCCTTGTCGCGCATCTCGGACAGGATGAAGTTGGTGGTGCCGTTGATGATGCCGGCGATCCACTCGATGCGGTTGGCGGTGAGCCCTTCGCGCAGCGCCTTGATGATGGGGATGCCACCCGCCACCGCCGCCTCGAACGCGACCATCACGCCCTTGTCCTGCGCGGCCTTGAAGATCTCGTTGCCGAATGTGGCGAGCAGCGCCTTGTTGGCGGTAACCACATGTTTGCCGTTGGCGATCGCTTTCAACACCAGCTCTTTCGCCACGCCGTAGCCGCCGATCAGCTCGACCACGATGTCCACTTCAGGGTCGCTCACCACCGCGAAGGCGTCGTCGGTAACGCGACAGACACCGCCGGTGACTTGCTTCGCGTGGTCAAGGTTGCGGTCGGCGACCACGGTGATGCGGATGGGACGGCCGGCGCGGCGCGTGATCTCTTCCGCGTTGCGCTGCAGCACGGTGAAGGTGCCGCCGCCGACAGTGCCGATACCCAGCAGGCCTACGTTGATGGGTTGAGTGCTCATTTTCCTCTTTCTTTAATTGGTGCCGTGGCGTTTGCGATAGTTCTCAAGGAAGCGCGCCAGACGGTTGAAGGCCTCGCGCAGATCGTCCGCGTTCGGCAGGAACACGATGCGGATGTGGTCGGGGTTCGGCCAGTTGAAGCCGGTGCCCTGCACCACCAGCACCTTTTCCTCTTCCAGCAACTCGAGGATGAACTGCTGGTCGTTCGCGATGGGATAGACCTTGGGATCGAAACGCGGGAACAGGTACAGGCCAGCCTTGGGCTTGACGCAGCTCACGCCGGGGATGGCAGTGATCATCTCGTAAGCCAGGTCGCGCTGCCGCGCCAGCCGCCCGCCTGGCGCCACCAGGTCGTGGATGCTCTGGTAGCCGCCCAGTGCGGTCTGGATCGCGAACTGTCCCGGCACATTCGAACACAGGCGCATGGAAGCCAGTATCGTCAGGCCGTTGATGTAGTCCTGCGCATACTTCTTCTCGCCCGAAATCACCATCCAGCCGGAACGGTAGCCGCAGGCGCGATAGTTCTTGGACAGGCCGTTCAGCGTGACGAACAGCACGTCGTCGGCCAGCGAGGCGATGGAGGTGTGCGTCGCGCCGTCGTACAGCATCTTGTCGTAGATCTCGTCGGCGAAGATGATGAGCTGGTGCTCGCGCGCGATCTGGATGATCTCTTTCAGGATATCGTCCGAATACAGCGCGCCGGTCGGGTTGTTCGGGTTGATGACCACGATGGCACGCGTGTTCGGCGTGATCTTGCTGCGCATGTCCTTGAGGTCCGGGTTCCAGTCGTTGGCCTCGTCGCACAGGTAATGGCGTGGCGTACCGCCGGCCAGCGTCACCGCTGCCGTCCACAACGGATAGTCCGGTGCCGGCACCAGCACTTCGTCGCCGGGATTGAGCAGGCCCTGCATGCCCATCACGATCAGTTCGGAAGCACCGTTGCCGATGTAGATGTCGTCCAGCCCCACACCCTTGATGTTCTTGGACTGGCAGTAGTGCATGATCGCCTTGCGCGCCGCGAACATGCCGCGCGAATCGGAATAGCCGGACGAGTTCGGCAGGTTGAGGATCACGTCCTGCAGGATCTCCTCCGGCGCCTCGAAACCGAACGGCGCAAGGTTGCCGATGTTCAGCTTGATAATGCGCTGGCCTTCCTCTTCCATCAGCTTGGCACGCTCCATCACCGGCCCGCGAATGTCATAGCAGACGTTGGCTAGCTTGGACGATTTCAGTATGGGTTTCACGATCGCTCACTCGAAATTGACCCGGAAACGCAGACTGCGGCCGATGGTAGAATCCGGCACAACCCAGCTATTTCCGCAAGGAAGGGGATTTTACCCGTGCCAGCCCCGCCGCGGCAAACGATTGGAGAGAAGATTGGCCCTGCATCTTGAGACCGTATCGCACCTGAAGACCTTCACCGGCCACGGCGAGGGCTACGTCGCGGTCAACGGTAAACGCTACGCGCAGCCGCTGGTCGTCAGCGCCGACAGCGTGCGCACCGACTGGCCCGCCACCGACTTCGCCGGGCTGCAAGCCGCCCATTTCGACTTTTTCATCGCACTCAAGCCGGAAGTGCTGCTGTTCGGCTGCGGCACCACCCAGCAGTTCGCCCCCCCCGACCTGCTGCGCAACCTGTATCAGGCCGGCATCGGCATCGAGTTCATGGACACCCCCGCCGCCTGCCGCACCTACAACATCCTCGTCGCCGAAGGGCGTAAGGTCGTGGCGGCGGTATTGCTATGAAAGTACCGGGTATCGAGTGCCAAGCAGAGGCTGCCGTTACTCAGCAGCTACGCAGCACTGTGTTAACGAACGGAAAGCCCAAATGAATCCAGCCCTGACCCAAGTGATCGCCCAGACCGAACAGGTGATCCTCGGCAAACCGCAGCAGATCCGCCTCGCCCTCGCCTGCCTGCTGGCGCGCGGCCACCTGCTGATCGAAGACCTGCCCGGCGTGGGCAAGACCACGCTGGCGCATGTGCTGGCAAAGACGCTGGGCCTGCAGTTCCAGCGCATCCAGTTCACCAGCGACATGCTGCCCGCCGACATCCTCGGCGTCTCCATCTACCAGCGCGAGAGCGGCGAATTCAAGTTCCACCCCGGCCCCATCTTCGCGCAGATGATCCTCGCCGACGAGGTCAACCGCGCCACGCCCAAGACACAAAGCGCGCTGCTGGAGGCGATGGAGGAACACCAGGTCACCAGCGAGGGCGAGACGCGCCCGCTGCCCTCGCCCTTCTTCGTCATCGCCACGCAGAACCCGACCAACCAGATCGGCACCTTCCCGCTGCCCGAATCGCAGCTCGACCGTTTCATGATGCGCATCCAGCTCGGCTATCCGGATGCCGCCGCCGAACGCGGCCTGCTGTCCGGCGTGGACCGGCGCGACCTGATCGCCGACCTCAAGCCACAGATGCAGACCCGCGAGTTGTTCGCCCTGCAGGAGCAAGTGCGCAAGGTGTTCGTCTCGCCTGCCCTGCTCGACTACGTGCAGGCCATCCTGCGTCACACGCGCGAATCGGCACGCTTCGTGCATGGCCTGTCGCCGCGCGCCGGGCTGTCGCTGCTCGCCGCCGCCCGCGCCTGGGCGCTGCTGACCGGACGCGATGCCGTCATCCCGGAAGACGTGCAGGCCGTGCTGCCCGGCGTCGCCAGCCACCGCCTGCAAAGCGTGCACGACACGCAAGCCTCAGATGGCGAGAAGCTGGCGCGCGAACTGATCGAGGCGGTCGCCATCCCCTGAAATAGAAAAGCCCGCCATTAACAGGCCGTTGAAAAAGCCATATTCAACCTCCCCAACCCCTTCCTGAAGGGTTTATTTTCGGCGTCATTGCGTCAAATCGACCCTGTCCAGTCCTGGCCGGGGACCAA
>JBBIGX010000030.1:0-8632 GCA_037447315.1 Gallionellaceae bacterium
GGATCAGTTCGATCTGCTTGCCGGTGCGGAAGCCCAGCGCGAGCAGGCGCTGGTGCAACGCCTGCTCGGCGTGGATGGCGACGATGGTGGCGGTTTCGCCCTGTCGCAGAGAGGCTAAGGTGGAGGCCGGCATGGTTCCGGCATTATTCCACAGCCGCCTCTTGCCTGTCGCGAAAGACTGCGGGATTAAGGTAGAATGCGCGCTCGTTTTCAGCAGGTAACCAACATGATCAAGGGCAGTATCGTAGCAATCGTCACCCCGATGCATGAGGACGGCAGTCTCGACCTGGCCGCGTTCCGCGCGTTGATCGATTTCCATATCGCCGAGGGCACCGACGCCATCGTGGTGGTTGGCACCACCGGTGAATCCCCCACCGTGGACGTGCAAGAGCACGAGCTGCTCATCGCCGAGGCGGTGAAACATTCCAACAAGCGCGTGCCCATCATCGCCGGCACCGGCGCGAATTCGACCAAGGAGGCCATCGAGCTGGCCACCTTCGCCAAGAAGGTCGGTGCGGATGCCTCGCTGAGCGTGGTGCCTTACTACAACAAACCGACGCAGGAAGGCTTGTATCTGCATTTCAAGGCCATCGCCGAGGCGGTGGACATGCCGCACATCCTGTACAACGTGCCGGGTCGCACCGGTGCGGACATGAACAACGACACCGTGCTGCGCCTGGCGCAGATCCCCAACATCGTCGGCATCAAGGATGCGACCGGCGGCATCGAGCGCGGCAGCGACCTGCTGCAGCGCGCACCGAAGGATTTTGCCGTGTACAGCGGCGACGATGCGAGCACGCTGGCGCTGATGCTGCTGGGCGCGGTCGGCACCATCTCGGTGACCGCCAACGTCGCTCCCAGGCTGATGCACGAGATGTGCCTGGCGGCGCTGAACGGTGAAGTCGCCAAGGCGCGCGACATCAATTTCAGGCTGCTCGGCCTGCATCGCCAGCTGTTCGTCGAGGCCAATCCCATCCCGGTGAAGTGGGCGGTGGCGCGCATGGGCAGGATGAAGAACGTGCTGCGTCTGCCGCTCACCCCGCTGTCCGCCAACGCGCAACCCGTGGTGGAAGCGGCCATGCGCCAGGCCGGCGTCATTTGAAGAACGGAACCGACATGAAGACTCGCAATGTGATTGTCGCCGCGCTCGTCCTCAGCCTGCTGGCCGGGTGCAGCCTGATTCCCGGCCGCCAGCCGGTGGACTTCAAGGGCGCCGCGCCGGTGCCCGCGCTGGAAGTGCCGCCCGATCTGACGCAGCCCGGCGTCGGACAGCGCTACGCCATCCCTGCCGCCGATGGCACCCAGGTCGCCAGCTATTCCGATTACTCGCGCGAAGTGCGCAACGCGGAGCAGCCTGCCGCTGCGCCGGCGCCCGCAGCCATGGCCGCGCCGGTGGCGGCACTGATGACGGTCGGCAACGAGCGCTTCGTGCTGCTGACCGAACCGTTCGATCGTGCCTGGCGCAAGGCGGGGCTCGCCCTGGAGCGGGCCGGGCTGAAGGCCAGTGACGTGGATCGCAGCAAGGGCGTGTATTTCCTGAAGGCTTCCGGCAAACAGCCGGCAGAGCTGCGCGTGCGGGTACAGGAAAGCAGCGGCGTCAGCGCGATCTCGGTCGTCGCAGAGACATCTGCGCAAGCCGGCGAAGCCGCACGCATCCTCGATCTGCTGTACCAGAACCTGGAGAAATAACACGCTACGTTTCGCGTTTCTCGGCAGCGGCAGCGAAGGTAACGCGCTGCTGGTGCAATCGGGCCATACCACCCTGATGCTGGATTGCGGCTTCTCCGTAAGCGAGACGCAGGCGCGGCTCGAGCGGCTGGGGCTGCAGGCGCAACAGCTCGCCGGCATCGTCGTCACGCATGAGCATAGCGACCATATCGGCGGCGTGGCCCGGCTGGCGCGCAAGTTCGAACTTCCCGTATGGATGACGCACGGTACCTGGCTGACGCAACGCGCGGCCTTTGACGATGTCGACGTCATCGAGATCAACCCCCATCAGGGTTATACCATTGGCGCTATCGAAGTGCGCCCTTTCCTGGTGCCGCACGATGCACGCGAGCCGGTGCAATATGTGTTCAGCGACGGCGCGCGCCGACTGGGCGTGCTAACGGATACCGGCCATGTGACACCGCACATCGTCGAGATGCTCTCCGCCTGCCATGCGCTGGTGCTGGAGTGCAACCATGACGAAGAGATGCTGCGCACCGGCCGCTATCCCCCCAGTCTCAAGCAACGTGTGGGCGGGCACTTCGGTCATCTGAGCAATCGTCAGGCGGCGGAGCTGCTGGCCATGCTGGATAAAACCGGGCTGCAGCACATCGTGGCGGCACATCTGAGCGCACAGAACAACCTGCCCGAACTGGCGATACAGGCACTGACCGGGGTATTGCAAGGCGCGGAACAAGCGATCAAGGTGGCCACCCAGGCGACGGGCCTGGACTGGCTGGAGATCGCCTGATACAAAAAAGAAAGCCGGCTTGCGCCGGCTTTCCTTGATGCGGTACTACGATTACTTTGCAGCGGATTGCGGAGCTTCGCTGGCTGCGGCGGCCGGAGCGGATGCGGCGGCCGGAGCGGAAGCGGCAGCCTCGGTTGCCGGAGCAGGAGCGGCAACGGGAGCGGCGGTTTCAGCGGCCTTCTCACCACAAGCGGACAGGGACAGAGCCAACAGGGCTGCGATCAAAGCAGAGCGTTTCATTTTCAATTTTCCAATCGATATAAATTACGAACATCAAGCGAAGGTTTGTGTTGAACCGCCTCTTCTGCAACCTTCCCAAAGAAGAGGCGGCGGCATTCTAGCTATCTGCATGGAAAAGGCAAGGGGCGGATGAGGCATAACCAGTTCAGTGGAATAAGCCTGCGCGCATCATGCAGTTAACGGCATGCCCCCGCTGGGAATTTCCTGTGCATTGTCCGGAGTCATTTATTGACGGCATCTGCCGCTGCATTCACGGCCTTTTTCGCCGCATTCTTGGCGGCGGCAGCAGCATCGCTGGCGGCTTCCTGTGCCTTGTCGGCAGCGGCCTTCGCGGCATCCTCGGCTGCGCTCTGCGCGGCTTCGCCGGCATCTTGCGCTGCGTCTTTGGCTTTGTCGGCGGCCTCGATTGCGGCCTTCTTCGCGGCATCCAGCGATTCGGTGGCCTGCTCTCCGCAGGCGGTCAAGGTCAAGGCGAGCATAGTTGCGATCAGTGCGGAGTACTTCATTTTCAGTTTCCTTTCGGGTTGATGAGGGAAGTCAGAGGCCGAGTCGGGTCGGTGTTGCTCCCGGTCGCGAAGCCAGCCACATCTCGTGGAAACGCGCATCGAGTTCGCGCGCGCCCTGCGGGTCGTTCAGGGCGAGCAAGCCGCGGGTGTCGTCGAAGTGGTAGCGGCGCACATAGTTCCGGTCGTCCGCCACGGCGAACGGTTCGGTGACACTGTGCAGATGCGCAGGGGTCTGGTGGATGGACATGCTGTGGCCGAATTCGCGCAGCAGCAGCATCATGCGCGGGCAGTAGCGCACCAGATGCTGCGGGTCGTGCGCCAGAATCTGCAACCGGTTGTTGCTGCCCTGCAGCAGGAAATGGCGCAGCGCGTTGTAGCGCGCCTCGGAATTGAAACCGAGGTCGGCATAATCCTTCTCGAAGATGTTCAGGGCGCGTTGTGCCGAGGCGCATACCGTGTCCAGCGCGGCGATGTAATCTGCCACGCCGTCGAATGGGGTGTGCTGCAATGCGTCTTCGCTCATGTCTTGCGTCTCCTCGTGTCGGGTGCCAGGTAGCCGTCCAGATACCAGCCGTACAACAATCGCATCGCTTCTTCAGATAACGCGCTGCCGGGAGCGAGACGGCGTGCATCGGCCAGTTCGCGCAGCATGCGGTAAGTGGATTTGCCGACCGGCTCGGCATCACCGTTGATGAACAGCGTGTTCCCTTGGCACAGCATCTGTGTCTTCAGATCCAGCGCCACGCCATGTTTCAGCACGGCCTCGGCGAAACGCGCGGCAGACAGCGGGCGCGCCGGCGCCTCGAAGAAGATATGCGGCTTGGGCTCGGACAGATAACAGCCGAGAAAATTGGCGACATCCTCGTCATCCCAGCGTACCTTGCGGATCGCCTCGCCGACTTGCTGCAGCATCGCCGGTCCGATCTCGGAAGGGTGCTTCTGCAGTGTCAAACCGGGGTCTGCATAGGTGCCTTCGATCTGGATGCGGTCCTGCAGATAGACGAGGAACTGCTCCGCCAGCTCCTGATACCAGGGCGTGCGGAAACCGATGGAATAGGTCATGCAATCGTCCTCGGCGATGCCGTTGTGCGCGCAGTGTGGCGGCAGGTACAGCATGTCGCCCGGTTCCAGCACCCACTCCTGCTCCACGCGGAAGTTCTTCAGGATGCGCAGCGGCGCGCCCTCGATCAGCGTCTGATCCGCCTGGGTGGAGATCTGCCAGCGGCGGTGGCCGTGGCCCTGCAGCAGGAACACGTCATAGGCATCGAAGTGCGGGCCGACGCCGCCGCCCTTGGGGGCATAACTTACCATCAGATCGTCCAGCCGCGCATGCGGGATGAAGTCGAAGCGCTGGAGCAGTTCTGTTGCCGTTGGCAGGAAATGGTTGACGCCCTGCACCAGCACCGTCCACTTGCCTTTCTGCGACAGCCCGGCAAAGTCGTTTGCGGCGAAGGGTTCGTGACGCAGCGCCCACTTGCCGCGCTGGTTCGTCACCAGGCGGGCCTGCACATCGTCGCGGCAGGCGAGGGCAATCAGCGCTTGCGGATCCAGCAGGCCGTTGAAACCAGGCACGGCCTGGCGGATGAGCAAAGGTTTCTTCTGCCAGTAATCGCGCAGGAACTGTCGCGGAGTGAGTCCGCCGAGCAAGGGGTTCTTCATGCGGCGATTATAGCCCTGCCGTCCGTGTTGCAAAGCGGCGCCGCCGGAAAATCATGGCGTGCGTCCGGCGAGAATTTGGATAGAATGCATGGCAGGAGGACGCCATGCCAACACAAGCTGTGACACTACGAGCTGGAATGGAGGCACCGCACTTCGAGTTGCCGGACGCCGACATGGGGACGTTCAAGCTGGCCGCACATCAGGGCAAGCACAATATCGTGCTGTACTTCTACCCGAAGGATGACACGCCGGGGTGTACGATGGAGGCCAACGAATTCAGCGATCTCGAGGAATCATTCGCCAAGCACGACACCATCGTCGTGGGCATCAGCCGCGACGATTGCATCAGCCATGCCTGCTTCCGCGACAAGTACGGACTCTCCGTGCTGCTGCTGTCCGATCCGGAGGCCCGCGTCTGCAGGAAATACGGCGTGCTGGTCGAGAAGGAAGTCGATGGACACAAGAAGCTCGCCATCCAGCGTTCCACTTTCGTCATCGACAAGCAGGGCATGCTGCGCCACGTCCTCTATGCCGTACATGCCCACGGGCATGCACAAGAGATGCTCACACTGATAAAGGAAATGAAATGAAGATCGCCAAGGATTCCGTCGTCTCGCTGACCTACAAACTCACCGATGCCGACGGCACGCTGCTCGAACAGACCAGCTCCCCCATCAGCTATCTGCACGGCGGTTACGACGGCATCTTCCCTGCAGTCGAGGAAGTACTGCAGGGCAAGGCTGTGGGTGACACCTTCTCGGTGACGATGGCACCGGACGACGCCTTCGGCGAATACGAGCACGACCTGGTGCGCGTCGAGCCGCGCGAGATGTTCCCCAAGGACGTCGCGGTCGGCATGCAGTTCGAAGGCGGCGCGAGGGCGATGATGACGAGGACTTCATGCTGTACAGTGTGGTTGAAGTCACCGACAAGGAAGTTACCGTCGACGGCAACCATCCGCTGGCCGGCAAGACCCTGACCTTCTCCGGCACCATCTCCGGGGTGCGTGCCGCGACCGCCGAAGAGCTGGCGCACGGTCATGTGCACGGCGAAGGCGGCCACCACCACTGAGCGGCGGCGCGCGCGAGGGAATGCTACTGCTGCCCCTTGCGCGCCGCCAGGATGTGGCACAGATGCGGATCAGCAGGCTCCAGCGTGTAGCGTGCCACATCGTTCAGCAACGCCTGTATCTCCTCCAGCGTGAAATGCGCCATCAGGCGGTTCGCCAGTTCGGGTTCGATCGGCAGCAACCGCGCTTCGCCATTCGGCAGCTTGAAGCCGAAGCCGGCCAGGCGGTGCAGATCGCCGGATGTCTCGCTGAGGTGCTCCTGCTCGTCTTCCAGCGCGTCGTAGTACGCTTCGATCTCATCCGACAGTTCTTCCGGGATATCCTCGGGGATGGCGACCACCATGCCCAGCGGATCGTCGCTCACAGTGCATGACAGGCCGCGGCGCTGTACGAAATCGACAAAGCGGTCGCGCAGGTCGGGCGAGAAGAAGATGTAATCGATCATGATGCGGTGCCGGGTGTTGGAGGTCCGATATCCTGCCCGCAGCGGCGCGAACCGGCAATCACCCGGATGGGAGATGCGCCGTTATCCCGCTGATCGCAGGACGGTTTTGTTGATAGAATCGGCGCAAAGCCCCCCATCACGCGCCACCGATACAGGACACAACACCATGGAAAAGACCGTCAAGATACGCGCCTTCGCAGACTCAGACAAAGGCGCTGCCGCACCGGCCAAGCAGAGCGGCCGCGATCTCGAGCTCGTCGCGCGCGAGCAGCAACTGGAAGAGGAACGCAACAAATCGCTGGAACAGCTGAAGACCATCGTGCAATTGCGCGAGGCCCTGAAGCAGGAGCAGGCGAAGACGGCGGAGGCCAGCAAGCGGGTCAACGAACTGGAAGCCCGGCTGAAACAATTGACCGCCTCCAGTGCAAGCGATCTGGCGCGCAAGGATGCGCAGATTGACGCGGAGATGAAGAAGGCTGCCGAAGCCGAGAACAAATGCAGGGAACTGCAGGAGCAGCTCAAGCAGGAGCAGGCGCGCCTGTCCGCGATGCCCGACCATTCCCGCTTGCTGGAAGCCAAGGACCGGGAGATCGCCGACCTGCAGGCCAGGCTGAAGGAGATGAGCGGGGCGCTCGCCAAGATCGTCAGCATCGCCGAAGTGGCGCGGCTGGGCGGCAAGGACTGACACCCCTCAGATCGGGCAACTCTCCGTTTCGCGCAGGAATGCCAGATATTCTTCCAGCCGCGCGCGCAGTTTGTGCGGTTCCGTCACCATGTCGTGCGCCAGCGAGAATAGCGGGTACCCGCGCCAGTCGAACACGCTGAACTTCTTCACCATCTGCAGCGTGTGCACGCCTTCCCCCGAGATGTCGTCCCATTCGCCGCGCGCCAGCTTGCGCCCCAGTTCGTGGTGGTGCGAATCCTCGCTGGTGCCGGTGGTCATCAGGTCGCCCAGGCCGGCATAGCTGTAGGGCGTGTGCGCCTGTCCGCCGAACGCCTGCACGATGCCGGACAGTTCGGCGATGGCGGCGACCATCAGATGACCGCGCATGTTGCGGCCCAGCTTCAGTTCGTCCGCCGCGCCGAACACGATGGCATACACGTTCTTCAGGATCACCGACCAGCTGCGGCCGTGCATGTCGCTCGCCTGCTGGCATACCAGTGTGCTGCCGCGGAACAGGCTGCGTATCACCTGGAAATCCTCAGCATGCGACAGCACCGCATCGGCGAAGCCGAACTGTCCGGCTTGCAGCTCCTCCGCGATCATCGGCCCGTAGATCACGCCGTAGCGGTGCGTGCCGCCGAACACGCGCTCGAACACCTGCGCCGCCGTGCGTCCGTATTCGTCCAGTCCCTTGGCGATGGACAGGCACACACTGTCCGCGCCGAGGTGCGGCGCGATGCGTTGCGCGATGTCGAAATGCGGGTTCACCGGCAGGCAGAACAGCACCACCTGTGCATCGGCGAGCGCATCCTCCAGCGTGGTGTGCCCGCCCCTGACCATGCGCCCCATGTTCCAGACACTGACATCATGGCGTTCCGCCAGCAGATATTCCATCGCATGGCCCATCTCGCCATACCCCAGGATCAATACGCGCAGTCTCATTCCCCACCTCGGTATCAGGACAGGCTGCCATCATAAATCCAAGCTTGCTATCATGTCCGCGCGACAAGGGATAACGGAGGGGAGCATGCAGCACGACACGGGGCGGTTCGGGCAGCCGCTGGTGAGCGATACACCACCGCGTGCGGGGACGTGGACCGACATCGGCGATGCCGAGGTCTCGCACACCATCTTCGGCACGGCGACGGTGCGCATCTACCGCAGGCAGGATGCGTTGCGCAGCGCCCGCCTCTGGACGCTGCTCATGCTGGTGCTGATCGTGGTCGCGGTGTGGTTGGTGCGGGACAAGGCGCGCCAGCCGGAGATCAGCTACGTTGCGCCGCCGGCACCGCCGGTCACTGCCGTCGTGCCGACACCGGAAGCGCCGCCGCTCAGGCCGCGCACTTACCCGATTCAACCGCTGACGGGACACTCCGCGCCGGCTGTCGCCCGCCCCGTCCCGCTGCCCGCTGCCAGTGCCGTACCCGAAACGATGCCGGGGATCGGTTCTCCAATCGCCCCGGTGCAGGACGAAGCGGAAGTGCAGGGCATCACTTCAGTACGTCATTGAGAAAGCGCTGCAACTGCAGCCAGGCGTCTTCGTCCGCCTTGGTAGGACACCACCTGATAGTTCACGCCGACCTGCTTCATC
>JBBIGX010000031.1:0-8597 GCA_037447315.1 Gallionellaceae bacterium
GCCGGCTCCACCCGACCGGATACCCATTTTACCCACTTGAAATTCAAAAGAGGCAGAACAGCAGAACCAGATTGCAATCCCGGTCAACGCCGCGCATTCCCTGCGTACCACCCTGCGCTGCGTTTCACCAGATACACCACGGAAAGCATCACCGGCACCTCGATCAGCACACCGACCACCGTCGCCAGTGCCGCGCCCGATTCGAAGCCGAACAGGCTGATCGCCGCCGCGACGGCCAGCTCGAAGAAGTTCGAGGCGCCGATCAGCGCCGACGGCCCGGCCACGCAATGCGCCTCGCCGCTGCGCTTGTTCAGCCAGTACGCCAGCGCAGCATTGAAATACACCTGCAGGGTGATCGGCACCGCCAGCATCAGGATGATCAGCGGCTGCTCGACGATGGCCTTGCCCTGAAAGGCGAACAGCAGCACCAGCGTCAGCAACAGCGCCGAGACCGACCACGGGCCGATCTTCGCCAACGTCTCCCCGAACGCGGCCTGTCCCTGTTTGAGCAGCACCTTGCGCAACACCTGCGCGATGACCACCGGAATCACGATATACAGCACCACCGAGGTCAGCAGCGTGTCCCACGGCACGATGATGGAAGAGATGCCGAGCAGCAGCGCGACCAGCGGCGCGAAGGCGAACACCATGATGGTGTCATTGAGCGCGACCTGCGAGAGCGTGAACAGCGGCTCGCCATTCACCAGCCGGCTCCACACGAACACCATCGCGGTGCAGGGGGCAGCGGCCAGCAGGATCAGCCCGGCGATGTAGCTATCGATCTGCTCGGCGGGCAGATACGGCGCGAACAGATGGCGGATGAACAGCCAGCCCAGCAAGGCCATGGAGAACGGCTTGACCGCCCAGTTCACGAACAAGGTCACACCGATGCCGCGCCAGTGCCTCTTCACCTCGTGCAGCGCGCCGAAGTCGATGCGCAACAGCATGGGGATGATCATCACCCAGATCAGCAGACCGACCGGGAGGTTGACCTTGGCGATCTCCAGTCCGCCCAGCCACTGGAACGGGGCGGGGATCATCTGCCCCAGCACCACACCGACGATGATGCACAGGAAGACCCAGACCGTCAGATAGCGCTCGAAGAGGTTCATGCCACTCAATCCTTGATGCGCCCGATCTCGTCGAGTTTCTCTTGCAACGCCAGCTTGTCCAATTTCTCCACCGGCAGACGGATAAACAGCTGGATGCGCCGTGCGAGTTGCTCGGCGGCCTGCTTGAATGCCGCGCGGCGTGCATCAATGCCCTCGACACGCGCAGGATCGGGGATCCCCCAGTGCGCCGTCATCGGCGCACCATACCACACCGGGCAAACCTCGCCCGCCGCGTTGTCGCACACGGTGAACACGAAATCGAACGCCGGCGCGCCAGGCTGGGCGAATTCGTCCCAGCTCTTGCTGCGCAACCCTTCGGTGCTATAGCCATTGACCTGCAACCACTCCAGCGCACCGGGATTGACCTTGCCCACTGGCTTGCTGCCCGCGCTGTACGCTTTGAAGCGCCCCTTGCCCAAGACGTTGAACAGCACCTCGCCCAGGATGCTGCGCGCGGAATTGCCGGTACACAGCACCAGCACATGATATTGCCTGTCACTCATCGCTCTTTCCTTTGCCTGTAATCGAAATCACTTCGCCGGCGGTTTGCACATCTCTGCGTTCCCGCCGCAACAATTCTCGGTCAGATAATCGACCATGCCGTTCATCACGGTAAAGTTCGCCGCGTAATAGACGAAACGTCCATCCTGTCGGCTTTCTACCAGCCCGGCATGACTGAGCGCCCTGAAATGGAAGGACAGCGTCGCGGGCGAGACCTTCAGCTTCTTGGCGATCGCGCCGGCCGCCACCCCCTCCGGCCCGGCACTCACCAACAAGCGGAAGATCGCCAGCCGCGTCGGTTGTGCCAATGCCGCGAGAGCCTTAACGACCTGTGCCGGCTTCATCATTATTCATTTCCATTGTTAAACGATTATTAAAACGATTTCGCGAATTAGACCTGAAGTGCGAACAACCATCAAGCGCACCCTGATTCAATAAAAGCGGAAGGAATAGAACAGGTCTACCGCATCCTCGGTGCCGGTGCGGGTGACGACGGTGATGCGCGGCGTCAGGGTGTAGGTGAATTTGGTCACGCCCGACACATCGGCCAGACCGCGTTCGTAACTAAGGTAGGCCTGCGGGGAGAGGCGCTTGCCGACGGTGACCACCTGGTTCTCCAGCGCATCGCCCGTCTCGCGCTGGCGCAGGCTCAACTCATCCACACCAACAGCACGTCCGATCTGGCCAACCGACGCTCCGCCCAAGATGTTGCCCGCTGCCGCCAACAACAGCGAAGAGTCGATACCGCCACTCTCCGGCACGCGACCGAGCACGATCCATGACAATTTCTCTGCATCCGGCACCTCCGGCGTGGACACCAGACGCACCCGCGGATGGCGTGCGGTGCCGGTCACTTCTACTCCCGCCTCCACGCTCAGCCCCTTGCGCAAGGCGCGGATGTTGAGGCCCGGATCATCCGGAGGGCCCTGGAAGTTCACCATGCCACGTTCCACCGTCAGCCGCTGGCCGTAGGCGTCGAACACCCCGTCCTGGGTAGTGATGATGCCGACCGCTCGCAGCGGCTCACCCGCCGCGCTTTGCAGCCGGATGCGCCCGGCAAGGCGCGATTCCAGCCCTGCCGCACGCAGATAGAAATGCTCGCCCAGATCGAAGCCGGCATCCACCGTATGGCGCATGCCGCCCCCCTCCTGTTCCTGAGACTGGCCGATGATGTGCACATCCTCCGACCAGCGCGGCTTGTCCGACTCCACCTGTGCCAGCAATCCGGCATCGGCGCGGAAATCTCCCTTCAGCCCGAGACTGCGCCCGGCATAATGCACCCCACCCTGCCCGGTGACGATCAGCCAGCGGTCCGCGCGCTGCACCAGCGGCAGCGCTGCGGCTCGCACCTGCAGGTCGCCCTCCCCGCCATCGAGCGCGATGCGCCCGCTGGCGCTCAGGTGGCCGGCGACACCCGGCAACCGGTAGTCGCGCAACAGCTTGTCATCCGGCGGCGGCAGATAGGGCGCATTGAATTCCAGCCTGTCGATCTGCACGCCGTCCGCTTCGAACCGCGCAACCAGATTCCCCTGTTCCAGATTCACCCCTTGATCGAGCAGCGCCACCTGCAAACCTTCTCCCCGCGCGTGACCTTGCAGGCGCGGCGCGCGGAAGGTACCGCGCAGATCGGCATCGAGCTCGATACGACCACCCAGCTGCAGATTGTCGTGCAGCAGCGGCCCCAGCCAGGACAGGTCCTCGCTGCGCAACGCGACATGCCCGCCCAGCGGTGTATCGTTCGCCACCGTCCAGCTGCCGCCCTCGGCCGTGAGCGGCAGTTCGACCCTGGCACCGAACTCGCCCAGCCGGTCGCCGCTGGCATCCAGTTGCAAAGCCAGCGTGTCCTGCACCACGCGCAAGGCCAGCGTCAGATCGCGCAGCCCCAGCGGCTGGCCGCGCTCCGCACCGATCTGCCAGTCGCCCTGCTCGCGGCGGACATGGGCCTCTCCCTGCCAGTGCGCGCCGGACGTGAATGTCCAATCCCCGCCGAAGCGCAGGGTATCGACCGCATCGAGCATCTCCAGCTCGCGTCCGATCTCCACGGCGCGCACGCCCAGGCCGCTGAAACGGCCAACGCTATGCCAGCCCTGCGGCGTCCAGCGCGTCTCCTGCAATGCGACCTCGCCGCCTCCCAACGCAAGACGCGTCGCTCCCAGTACGACTGCATCCCGCGACAGTGCCAGCTCGGCAGGCGCCTGCAGCCGCAAGGGCAACATGCCGTTCGCCTGCAACGCATCCAGCCGCCCCTGCCAGCGCCAAGCCCCCTCCGCCACCGACCATCCACCGCTGGCATCGAACTGCAGGTTGCCCAGCACCCGCTCGTTGTGTAGCAGACTCAAGATGCCGCGCAGCGTATGTTGCTCGCGCGTCCCCGCCATCTCCAGACGCGCCTCGGACATGCCGCTCCCCCCCGGTTCGCGCACACCGGCAGCGTTGAGCTGCAAAGCCACGGCCTGTGCATCGAAGCGACCGCTGGCATCGATCTGTTCGATGCGCGAACCATCAGGCAGCTGCAGATTGATGCCGCCCAGCGTGAAATTCACCGCCGGCTCAGCCAGACTGCCACGCAACTCGGCCTGCCCCCCCAACTGCCCGGACAAGCCCCCGCCGAACTGTTCCACCCGGGGCGCGTCCAGCCTCAGGCGGAATTAGTCGGCCGCCGTGCCGTATGCCAGTTCCACATCGAGAGCATTGTCTCCCAGCCGCAGCGCGATATCGCCTTCGGCACGCCTGTCGCCCTGCATCTGCAAGCGTCCTTTCCCACCGATCTCGTGTTGCGCGAAACGGCTCCGCGCCAGATCGAAACCGAGCGCGATCTGCGGCTCCGGCAACAACGTGCCCGCGGCATGCATGACTGCATTCAATTCGGTCGATGGCGCATCCAGGAATTCGCGCAAATCCAATCGGCGCAAGCGCATGTCCAGCTGGAAACTGCGCTGACGGTCCAGCATCAACTCGCCTTCGCCGCTCAACTCGGTATCGCCGCGCGCCAGACGCAAGGTATGCAAACCGATGCGCGTGCCGTGCCGGTGCAGCGCCCCCTCGAAGCTGACCTGTCCGTCGGTCAGCACAACATGCGCCTGCTGCTCCGCTCCCGTGCTGCCCAGCGCGATCTCCCCGCCCAGACGCAGGGTCGGTGCACGGCTGTCGATCGACTGCGGATCAAGTGCATGCACCTGCAGGCGCAAGGCACCCTGTTGCGTCTGCGGACGCCAGTCCGCCTCGCCGGTCAAACGCCCCTCACTGCCCAGGCGCGCCTCCACCTCGTACAGCTGCATGAGCGCTTCCGACCAGCGCAGGCGTGCGCGCAGCGCACGCAACGGCAAGCCGTCGCGATCCAGCGTGGCCGGCTGTGCATTGTCGAGCGTCAGCCTGCCTTCGAGCATGCCCGGCTGCCTGCCGCGCAGATCGACCTCACCGGAGAGCCGCGCAGCGGGCGCATCTTCCGCCAGCCAGCGCGGAGAGATACCGTTGAAAGTGAGATGTGCGCGGGCCAGCGGCGACTGCGCCAGCGGCAGCAACTGCAACGCCCCCCGCAGTCGCATGCCTTCGCCCGCGCCGTCCAGCACCACATCCAGATGTTGCAGGTCGCCCTGCACAGTGGCGCTGTAGCTGGCATGCAACGGCACCTGGGTATCGAACGCGGCGCTCGCCTGCACCGCGAACGGTGCTTGCGGAGCGACATCCACCGTGCCGGCCAGCGCGCCCTGCGGCAAAGCGGCATGCACCACCTGCAGACGATGCCGCATGGCATCCGCGGTATAGCGCGCCTGGACCGCCCCGATCCGCAGATCCGGCTCACTTGACTCATTGCCGGACAGCCCCAGCTCGCCGATCTCCACTTGCATCAGGCGAATGTCCAGCGGCAACCGCAGCGTGTCCGGCAGAACCAGCGGCGCATCCGATGGCAGCGAGACGACCTCCGCCTGCCGCACCTGCAGCCGCAGCACCTGCAGCTCCCCCTGCAGCAGCAGGGCCGGCTGCCAGCGCACCTGTACGTCGCGCAGCGCGATGCGCCAGCCATCACCATGCAGGCGCACACGTTCGAGGCTGAATACATCCAGCAACCGGCCCGCGCCCCCCTCGATCTCCAGCATGCCGCCGCTGTAGCGCTGCAGGATGGCGACGACCGTCTGCAGACCGGACGACGATCCCAGCAGCCAGCCACCACCGCCGGCCAGCACCACGAATGGCGCGAGCAGGACCATGCCCCAGAGCTGCGGTCGTGTGAGGACGAAGCGCGGCATGGCCATCAGAACGCCACCGCCACGGCGAAATGGATGCGCATGCCGGGCTCGCCCTGGCCGCGCGCCACGTCCAGCGCCAGCGGCCCGAGCGGGCTCTTCCAGCGCGCCCCGATACCGTGGCCGCGATACCACTGCAGGGTCGGCGCGGTGTCCGCCGCCGCACCGGCATCGACGAACAGCGCCGTCCCCCAGCCACCGAACCAGTGCGTGTATTCCGCGCTCAACGTGCTCATCGCCCGTCCGCCCACCACCGCTCCGCCTTCCTGGTAACCGATGCTCTGATAGGCGAAGCCGCGTACGGTCTGCGTCCCCCCGACGCGGAACAGATATTCCTGCGGGATGCCGAGACGCGTGGTGGAAGCGGTATAGCCCGCCTCGACGCGCAGACTCAGCACATCGCGCTCGCCCAGTGCGAACCACGACTGATGCCGCGCATAGCTGCGCAGAAAGTCCTGGTCGGAAGCCAGCGACTTGCTGGCACCGCCTATCCGGAGTTCGGTCAGATTGCCCTCCGTCGGCGCCAGCGGATCGTCCACGATGCGCCGGTACCAGTGCCAATCGATCACCAGCGCCTGGTCGGTCTCGCGGATACCGCCCAGCGGGATGCGCCGCTCCTGCTGCCAATTGAGGCTGATGCCGGTCTCGATGTCGAACAGGGTGCGCGTGCGCGTCACGCCGAACTTGTCACGCCGCGTGACCAGCCTCTGGATATCGGTACGCTCGCCGCCGGCACGCCACAGCAGGCGGTAGCCCAAGGGGTTGGGCGGGGTATCCAGCGCCAGCGTCAGCGATTGCCGGTTCTGCTCCACCATGGCGGCACTGTTCAGCGTCCAGGCCTGGTTGAGAAAGTTGTAGCTCTGGTAATTCACCTCGTTGCGCACGCCGTTATTGGTGCTGTAACCGATACCCACCGAGATCTTGCGCGACTGCGCCTCCACCACCTGCACCCTGACCGGCGCGGTGTGCTCCGCCCTCCCTGCCTGCGCCGTGGCGGCAGCGGTATCGAGGCTGACCACGACGGAACTGAACTGCGGCAGTTTCTGCAGCTGCGTCTGGAAATCCAGCAGCAGTCTGCGCCGGTAAGGCTGCCCCGGCTTGAACGTGGCATGACGCTCCACCAGCAGTGGTTCGTAACGCTCCAGCCCGCCGACCTGCAATGCACCGAACAGGTAACGCGGCCCGGGATCGACCACCACTTTCAGGCGCGCACCGGCCTGTGCCATATCGACCTCGGCCGCGCTGCTCACGATGCGCGCGGCGGCATAATCCTCGGCCGCGACCGCAGCCAGCAGCTCGCTCTTGGCACGATCCCATTCCGGCGCGCGGAACGGCTGGCCGGGCTGCAGCGGCCAAGCCTTGCGCATCTGCTGCACGCGCTCCGGCGCAACCCGTTCAAGGTCGCCGCGGAATTCGATCTCCAGCGTCGTCACCGTGGTACGCACACCGGGAGTCACCTCGACCTCCATCGCGCCGCCGCTGTTCACCCCGCGCAAGCGCACCTGGGCGGAGAAATACCCTTCGGTCGCCAGCAGTTCGGGGATCTCGCGCTGGGCGCGGCGCATGAACGCGCCGCGTTCGGCCTCACTCTCCAGCAGCGTGTCGGGGACCTTGAAATGCTGCGCGATAAGGGGACGCAACTCATCGGGGATATCGATGAAGGCAGCGGGAAGGCTGCCTGCAGCCTGTACCCCGGCAGCCCAGGCGAGACCAAGCAAGACCCCTCCCCATCGCCGCCATGCCGACCGGCACCGGCGCGCATGAACCTCACCTTCCATCATGTCAGCAGAACAGGGTGCGGCGGTTCATAGTGGTTCCTTCAGGGGGCCGGGATGACGAGGCGGGATTGTAACTTACCGGGACAGCAGACCGCAGCGCGGCGCTAGAATGCGACTGTGCCATCCCCCAACACCGATATGTTCATCGAACTTTTCATCCTGATCGTGCTGGTTGCCGTCGTCGTCCTCGCACTGCGCCCGCCGCGCAAATGAACAGGGGGCCATACGGCCCCCCGTTCGCAGCATCCCGATGCGACTAGCGCATGCGGCGCGCGCTGACGCGCCTGACGTTGTGCACCGGCTTGCGCTCCATCCAGGACTTGATGCGGTTGGCATCGCCGACACGGGTGTTCTTGCCCCAGGAATCAAGCAAGACGATCACCATCGGCCGGTCCGACAGCTTGGCATGCATCACCAGACAGCGCCCGGCCTCGCTGATGTAGCCGGTCTTGGAGAGACCGATATCCCAGTTGCGGTTGCGCACCAGCGGGTTGGTGTTGTGGAAATGCAGCGCCTGGCGCGCATTGACGCGCACTACATGCCTGGTCTGGGTGGAGGCGCGCTCGATCTCCGGATAACGGCGTGCCGCCATCACCAGTTTGACCAGGTCCTGCGCCGTGGAGACGTTCTCGCTGTTCAGCCCGGCCGGCCCTGCGAAACGCGTGTCGTCCATGCCCAGTTCGCGCGCCTTGGCGTTCATCAGCGCCACCATCACGCGCGTGCCGCCCGGGTAGGTGCGCGCCAGCGCCGACGCCGCGCGGTTCTCGGAGGCCATCAGGGCCAGCGTCAGCAGATCGCCGCGCGACAGCGTCATCCCCTCGCGCAGGCGGGAACGGGTTCCTTTCAACAGATCGCGGTCATCGCGCGTGATGGTGATCGGTTCATCGAGCGGCAGCTTGGCATCCAGCTCCACCATGGCCGTCATCAGCTTGGTGATGGAAGCGATCGGCACCACGGTGTCG
>JBBIGX010000032.1:0-8116 GCA_037447315.1 Gallionellaceae bacterium
TTCAGCAACATCAACCCCCATGCCGCTTAACCCACTCGAAATTCAAAAGAGCCAACCTTTTACTGCATCGCCAGCAGCCGGCACAACCTGCGCCAGGCGCGCGCATTGCTGCCCTGCTGCGGGAGCGTCTCGGTGGTGAAATGCGCGGCGTAGCGCCGCTCCTCCGCGTGCAGCGGCTGTGCATGCGCGCTCAGCTTGTCCAGCACGTTTGCATCCGCTTCCGAAGCATCGTTGCGCCGTGTTCGCAGGCGCTGGCGCAGTGTGCCTGGCGCGGCAGCAAGCGTAGCGATGGCGAACGGCGCGCCCGTCTCCTGCGCCAGCCTGCGGAACGCCGCGCGTTCATCGCGGTGCAGGAAAGCCGCATCGACGATGACGGTGTGCCCCGCCTGCAACAGTGCGCGCGCCAGCCGCAGCAAATGTTCATAGGTCTGCGCCGTCGCCTGCGCGCTGTAGATATCCATACCGCTTGCGCGGCTCCGTTGCAGCGTGTGCAAACCGTGCAGGCGCTTGCGCTCGACATCGGAGCGGATGCGCAGCGCGCCCAATTGCTCCAGCGCGTATTGCGCGAAGGTGGTCTTGCCTGATCCCGGCAGGCCGTGCGTGATGACCAGCGCCGGATGGCGCACTTCCAGGCAGTCCTGCGCCAATGCCAGATGCGCGCGGCAGGATGCCATCCGCCGCTCCCTTTCCGCCCCGCCCTGCGCGGCGCGCAACGCGGCGACCTTGGCGCGCACCGTGGCGCGATAGGCGAGATAGAAACGCAGCACGGCCACACCCGCATAGTCGCCGCTGGCTTCCAGACAGGCGTTCAGGAAACGCCAAGCCAGATCGGCGCGCCCGTGATGCAGCAGGTCCATCATGGTGAAGGCGATCTCGTCCATCACATCGATCCAGCGCAGCGCGGGATCGAACTCGATGCCGTCGAAGGGGACCGGCGCGCCGCCGATGAAGGCGATGTTGCCCAGATGCAGGTCGCCATGGCATTCGCGCACACAACCCTGCGCCTTGCGCTGTGCCAACACGACGGCACATGCCCGCCACGCCGCAACGGTCGTCCTCTCCAGTGCGTCGATGCGCGCCAGGTCGGCGGTCTCCGTTAGCACCTCGCGCAGCTGGGTGAAGTTCTGCATCGCCACCCTGCGAATGGTGACGGCATCGCCATAAGGTGAACCCGCGGCGCACACGGCGGCCGTCTGGTGGAAGCGCACGACATGGTGCGCCAGCGCGTCGATGTCCGTGTCTGTGACACGCCCCTGCTGCAAGCGGGCATCCATCAGCGCATCCGCCGGGAAGCGCCGCATGCGCACGGCGTATTCGATGGCGGGATGCGCGCCGAACTGCGGATCGTCGGCACTGCCACCGATCGTCACCACATCGAGATAGAGATCAGGCGCGCTCCGGCGGTTGAGGCGCAGTTCTTCTTCGCAGTAGCGCTTGCGCGCTGCCAATGTCAGGTAATCCAGGAAACCGAGATCGAGCGCCTTCTTGATCTTCCACGCCTGGTCGCCAGCGAGCAGTACCCAGGAGATGTGCGTCTCGATCACTTGCGCCCGCAGCCGCCGGCGCAAGGCATCGATGAGCCGCTGCTGGTCGGCAGGCCCGGTCATGCGCTAGTCGAAGTCGCCCCACGCGCTCTTGCGCGCGGTGCGCGTGCCTTCCACGAAACGCGCGATCTCGCGCCGGTCGCGCTTGGTCGGCCGCCCCTTCATCTCGGACTGCGGCAGCAGCTTGTTCTGCTCGGCCTGGATGGCGCGCCGCTGCTTGCTCTGCTCCGTCTCGCGGTACAGCTTCTGCGCCACCGGCGCCGGGCCGCGCTTGCCGGACAGTTCGAGCACCTCCACCTCATGCTGGTATGGCCCCGTATCACCAGCATGTCGCCCACACCAACTGACTTGGCCGGTTTGATGCGTGCGCCGTCCAGGGTCACCTTGCCGCTCTCGACGGCGTCGGCCGCGATGCTGCGCGTCTTGAAGAAACGCGCGGCCCACAGCCATTTGTCGATACGGAGTTTGTCGGCGGATTCGCTCATTGCATGCAGGGTTTTCAGGGAATGGAAGCGCTGCGAAACCTTATGTCCGCAGCAACATCCGATGGCCGGATTGTGTGGCAGCACGGCCGGTGCGTCAAACCGCCGCACCTTCATTCACACAGTTGCGGCGGCTTACCCGATAAAATCCGTCCTGAAACTTAATCAATAGAAAAGCAGCGCGAAGCGCTGCCGTTCAGTACCGACACCGGACTTATTTGACGCAGTCCACGTAATACACGCGCTCACCGTTGGTTTTGTCCGACACCAGCCCGTGGATGTCGGTCTCGAAGCCGGGGAACTTCTTGTTGAACTCGCGCGCGAACTTGAGATAGTCGACGATGGTCTTGTTGAAGCGTTCGCCCGGAATCAGCAGCGGGATGCCGGGCGGATACGGCGTCAACAGCACGGCGGTGATGCGCCCTTCCAGTTCTTCCACCGGAACCCGTTCGATCTCGTCGTGCGCCATCTTGGCGAAGGCATCCGACGGCTTCATCGCGGGCTGCATGTCCGACAGGTACATCTCGGTGGTCATCTTCGCCACGTTGTTCTGCTTGTAAGTGTCATGGATCTGCTGGCACAGGTCGCGCAGGCCGGTGCGCTCGTACCGCGGGAACTTGGCCGCGAACTCGGGCAGAATGCGCCACAGTGGCGCGTTCTTGTCGTAGTCGTCCTTGAACTGCTGCAGCGCGGTGAGCAGCGTGTTCCAGCGGCCCTTGGTGATGCCGATGGTGAACATGATGAAGAACGAATACAGACCACACTTCTCGACGATGACGCCGTGCTCGGCCAGGTACTTGGTGACCATGCTGGCCGGGATGCCGCTGTCGGCGAAGTCGCCATCCACGTCCAGGCCCGGCGTGATGATGGTGGCCTTGATCGGGTCGAGCATGTTGAAGCCTTCGGCCAGTTTGCCGAAGCCGTGCCACTTGTCGTCCGGGTGCAGCATCCAGTCGTCGCGCTCGCCGATGCCCTCCTCGGCGATGTTGTCCGGCCCCCACACCTTGAACCACCAGTCTTCACCGAACTCCTCGTCTACCTTGCGCATGGCGCGGCGGAAATCCAGTGCCTCGGCGATGGATTCCTCGACCAGCGCGGTGCCACCCGGCGGCTCCATCATCGCGGCTGCCACGTCGCACGAGGCGATGATGGAGTATTGCGGCGAGGTGGAGGTGTGCATCAGGTAGGCCTCGTTGAACATGTGGCTGTTCAGCTTGCGCGTCTCCGATTCGCGCACCAGGATCTGCGAGGCCTGCGACAGGCCGGCCAGCAGTTTGTGCGTGGATTGCGTGGAGAAGATCATCGAGTCCTTGGCGCGCGGACGGTTGCGGCCGATGGCGTGCATGCTCTTGTAGAAGTCATGGAACGCCGCGTGCGGCAGCCAGGCTTCGTCGAAGTGCAGCGTGTCGATCTTGCCGTCCAGCATCTCCTTCAGCATCTCGACGTTATAGACCACGCCGTCATAGGTGCTCTGCGTGATGGTGAGGATGCGCGGCTTCTTGGTCTTGTCCGCGATGAAGGGATTGGCGTCGATCTTCTTCTGGATGTTCGCCATGTCGAACTCGGCCTTGGGGATGGGGCCGATGATGCCGTAGTGGTTGCGCGTGGGCATCAGGAACACCGGGATGGCGCCGGTCATCATGATCGCGTGCAGGTTGGATTTGTGGCAGTTGCGGTCCACCACCACGATGTCGCCCGGCGCCACCATGGAGTGCCAGACGATCTTGTTCGAGGTCGAGGTGCCGTTGGTGACGAAGAAAAGGTGGTCGGCATTGAAGATGCGCGCGGCGTTGCGCTCCGAGGCCGCCACCGGGCCGGTGTGGTCGAGCAGCTGGCCGAGTTCGTCCACCGCGTTGCACACGTCGGCGCGCAGCATGTTCTCGCCGAAGAACTGGTGGAACATCTGCCCCACCGGCGATTTCAGGAAGGCGACACCGCCGGAGTGGCCGGGGCAGTGCCAGGAATAGGAACCGTCCTGCGCGTAATGCGTCAGCGCGCGGAAGAACGGCGGCGCCAGCGAATCCATGTAGCTGCGCGCTTCGCGGATGATGTGCCGCGCCACGAACTCCGGCGTGTCTTCGTGCATGTGGATGAAGCCATGCAGCTCGCGCAGGATGTCGTTGGGGATGTGGCGCGAGGTGCGCGTCTCGCCGTACAGGTAGATGGGGATGTCGGCATTGCGGAAACGGATTTCGCGCACGAAGGCGCGCAGCGTCTTGAGTGCCGCCTCGGTCTCTTCCTTGCTGCCACCGCCGAACTCCTCGTCGTCGATGGAGAGCAGGAAGGCGGAGGCACGGCTCTGTTGCTGCGCAAAGGAAGTCAGGTCGCCGTAGCTGGTGACGCCGAGCACTTCCATGCCCTCTTTCTCGATGGCCTCGGCCAGCGCACGGATACCCAGGCCGCTGGCGTTCTCGGAACGGAAGTCCTCGTCGATGATGATGATGGGAAAGCGAAACTTCATGTTCAGCTCCTGGTAAATGATGAACGAGCCAATGCGCTTTGAGCGCCCGCGACTTTCGATACGATGTTGAGCTTCAGTGCAGACTCATATTGGCCACAGGCTAATGTGATGTCGGGACTAAAGCGGAATTTCATGGCTGAGCCTCTGATGACATGGTGTTGATTTGCGCGGATTGTCGCAGAACGCAGACAGGGATGCGGGATTATTTCCGCTCGGGATACGGACTGGCCAGATTGGCGACCAGCTCGGCCAGCACGGTGCGGAACTGCTGTTCGTCGCAGCCCATCAGGACAGCGTCCTCGAGCGCATCGCGGCAGACCTGGCGGATCTCGGCCAGGTTCTCCTGCATCACCTTGTTCTTCTCGTAACAGGCGATGACGTCGCCGTCGGGCGAGCGCCAGACTATTTCCGTCGCTTTATCGTTCATTGCACCTCCCGGAACCGTCGCGAGCAGGTCGAGATGCAAGGCGCGGCGGAGCGTGCGACGAGACCTACCGTATGGGGCAGGCGAGGAGCGCGCGAGTACGCAACGCCGCAAATCGACCGCACAGCAGGTTCCATCAGGTCTTCGGCAGCGTCACGCCGACCTGCCCCTGATACTTGCCGCCACGGTCCTTGTACGAGGTCTCGCACACTTCGTCGCTCTCGAAGAACAGCACCTGCGCGCACCCCTCGCCAGCGTAGATCTTGGCCGGCAGCGGCGTGGTGTTGGAGAACTCCAGCGTCACATAGCCTTCCCACTCGGGCTCGAACGGCGTGACGTTGACGATGATGCCGCAGCGCGCATAGGTGGATTTGCCCAAGCAAACGGTGAGCACGCTGCGCGGGATGCGGAAATACTCCATAGTGCGCGCCAGCGCGAAGGAGTTGGGCGGAATGACGCAGTAGCCCTTGCCGGAGACCTCAACGAAGGAATTCGGGTCGAAACTCTTCGGATCGACGATGGTCGAGTTGATGTTGGTGAAGACGCGGAATTCGTCGGCGCAGCGGATGTCGTAGCCGTAGCTGGAGGTGCCGTAGGACACGATCTTGTGGCCGTTCATCTCCTTCACCTGCTTCGGCTCGAACGGGTCGATCATGCCGTGCTGTTCGGCCATGCGGCGGATCCACTTGTCTGACTTGATGCTCATCCTGATTCCTTGGAGAGTTTTGGCGGGCGCGATTTTACCTAATTCCTCGGCCGTGCGTGGGTTTTGCTACAATCCCGCCCTCTACGAATTTAAGTAAAAGCGAGCGAGACGGATGCAATGCAAGGCGCACGGTGCGCAGGAACCGGAATGCACACATAGTGCATGAGGATTCCGAGCACCGCGCAACGCCGCAGTGCGCCGTCGCAGCCGCTTTTTAGGGATTACCCGAAAATGACCCGCAAGATACTCGTCACCTCCGCCCTGCCCTATGCCAACGGCAGCATTCATCTCGGCCACCTGGTCGAATACATCCAGACCGACATCTGGGTGCGTTTCCAGAAGATGCGCGGCAACACCTGCCACTACGTGTGCGCCGACGACACCCACGGCACGCCCATCATGCTGCGCGCCGAGAAAGAGGGCGTGACGCCCGAGCAGCTGATCGCCCGCGTCTGGCAGGAACATTTCGACGACTTCGCCGCGTTCCACGTCCAGTTCGACAACTACGGCTCGACCAACTCGGCCGAGAACAAGGAAAGCGCGCAAAGCATCTACCGCACGCTCAAGGCCAACGGCCTGATCGAAGTACGCTCCATCGAGCAATATTACGACCCGGTCAAGAACATGTTCCTGCCGGACCGCTTCATCAAGGGCGAATGTCCCAAGTGTCACGCCAAGGATCAATACGGCGACAACTGCGAAGTGTGCGGCGCGGCCTACGCCCCCACTGACCTGATCGAACCATTCTCCGCCGTGTCCGGCGCCAAGCCCGAGCTGCGCAATTCCGACCACTATTTCTTCAAACTGTCCGATCCACGCTGCCAGGCATTCCTGCGCCAGTGGACGCGCAGCGGCTCGCTGCAAGCCGAGGCCGCCAACAAGATGCAGGAATGGCTGGGGGCGGAAGGCGAGAACAAACTCTCCGACTGGGACATCTCGCGCGACGCGCCTTATTTCGGTTTCGAGATCCCCGATGCGCCGGGCAAGTATTTCTATGTGTGGCTGGATGCGCCGGTGGGTTACATGGGCAGCTTCAAACAGCTGTGCGCCAAGACCGGCATCGCTTTCGACGACTACTGGAAGCAGGGATCGGATGCCGAGCTATACCACTTCATCGGCAAGGACATCCTCTATTTCCACGCGCTGTTCTGGCCGGCCATGCTGCAACACGCCGGTTTCCGCACGCCCACCAAACTGTTCGCGCACGGCTTCCTCACCGTGAACGGCGAGAAGATGAGCAAATCGCGCGGCACCTTCATCACCGCGCGCAGCTACGTGGACCACATCAAGAACACCGAATACCTGCGCTACTACTTCGCCGCCAAACTGAACGGCACCATGGAAGACATCGACCTCAACCTCGACGACTTCGTGGCGAAGGTGAACAGCGACCTGATCGGCAAGTACATCAACATCGCCAGCCGTTGCGCGGGGTTCATCAGCAAGCGTTTCGACGGCAAGCTGGGCGATACGGATGCCGCCGCGACTGCGGAGTTCAAGGCTGCGTTCGACAGCAACGAGATCGCGCGCTGCTATGAAGAACGCGACTATGCCCGCGCCCTGCGCGAGATCATGCGCCTGGCCGATGTGGCCAACCAGTACATCGCGGACAAGGCGCCGTGGGCGATGGCCAAGCAGGAAGGCAAGGCAGCCGAGCTGCATCGGGTGTGCTCCACCGCGCTGACCTTGTTCCGCGACCTCACGCTCTATCTGAAACCCGTGCTGCCCAAACTGGCGGCACAGGTCGAAAGCTTCCTCGACATCGCCCCGCTGACTTGCGGTGCTGTATGGCAGCCGCTGCCCGCCGGACACCGCATCAACGAATACCAGCATCTGGCCACCCGCCTCGACCCCAAACTGATCGAAGCCATGGTCGCCGCCAACCAGGAATCGCTACAGCCGCAGGCGCACTCGGAACAGCGCCATGCCGCACACCAACAACAGGAGGCAAAGAAAGCCGTGACCGAAGCCGAGAACACCACCACCATCTCCATCGACGACTTCATGAAGGTGGACCTGCGCGTGGCGCGCATCGTGGATGCCCAGCATGTGGAAGGCGCCGACAAGCTCATCCAGTTGACGCTGGATATCGGCGAGGAGAAGACGCGCAACGTGTTCGCCGGCATCAAGTCGGCCTACACCCCGGAGCAACTGAAGGGGCGCCTCACCGTGATGGCCGCCAACCTCGCGCCGCGCAAGATGAAGTTCGGCATGTCCGAAGGCATGGTGCTGGCGGCTTCCGGCAGCGAGCCGGGGCTTTACATACTGTCGCCGGACAGCGGCGCACAGCCTGGCATGCGCATCAAGTAACCGGGACGCCATGGCGCATGCCGAGCCGCACCCGGCATGACAGCGTCGCAGCGGCAAACTGGCAGTCGGTAGCACTTCATCGTTTCGTTTTTCGTTTCACAACACAAAGGTGCATATGAACAAGTTGATCGGTTTGATCGCCTTCGTCAACGCGGTCGCTTGGATGACGCACCGCGAAGACCACCACCC
>JBBIGX010000033.1:0-8049 GCA_037447315.1 Gallionellaceae bacterium
GTTGCGCTTCCTCCTGTTCCTTGGCAAGGATCTCGGCATCGTCATAGGTCAGCACCCGCGACAGCTGAATATCGCCCGGCGGCAGCCACTCCACTTGCTGCGCGTCGTAGGCGCGCAACGCGACGCGGTAATTCAGTTGGTATTCGCGCACGCGACCACTGCCGGAGAGCGAGAGGATCTGTCTGCCCGGTTGTTCGGAGAGCACCTCAAGGATCAGCTCGGCCTGCTCGGCGGAAGCGACGGGTTGCATCCGGTTCTTGGTCAGCGCCCGGCGCAGGTCCGCGACGAAGGGGGTCTCGCCCGGTGTCTTGATGTAGATGGACTTGAAACCGAAGCGCAAATCGCCCAGCTCGCTGCCGCGCAAATGGAACCCGCATGCCGTCAAGGTCAGCAGCAGCGGGACGAGCAATGCGCGGCGCAGGTTCATTGTCACACCACCACGTTCACCAGTCTGCCCGGCACTACGATGACCTTCTTCGGGTCACCGCCGTTGAGCTGCTTCTGTACCGCCTCGTGTGCAACGGCTGTCTGCTCGATGGCGGCCTTGTCGGCGCAGGCGGCGACCTTGATACTGCCGCGCATCTTGCCGTTCACCTGCAATACCAGTTCCAGCTCGTCCTGCACCAGCGCGGCTTCCTGTGGCTCCGGCCACTGTGCGGCGAGCACGTCGTCGCCGTAACCCAGCTCGCGCCACAGCACATGGGCGATGTGCGGTGTGATGGGCGAGAGCAGGCGCAGCAGGATGGACAACGCTTCTGCCGTCACGGCGCGGTTCGCCGCGTTCTTGCCGCTTTTCTCCAGCGCATTCAGCATCTTCATTGCGGCGGACACCACGGTGTTGAACTGGAAGCGCGCCATGTCGTAGTTGGCCTGGCGCAATGCCAAGTGGATCTCGCGGCGCAACGCCTTGGCATCGCCGGAAAGCGCGGCGAGGTCATGTGCCTCCTTGCCGATGTTGGCGAACTCGGCAGCGAAAGCCCACAGGCGTTTGAGGAAGCGGTGCGCGCCTTCGACGCCTGAATCGGCCCATTCCAGCGTCTGCTCGGGCGGTGCGGCGAACATCATGAACAGGCGCGCGGTGTCGGCGCCGTATTCGTCGATCAGCGCCTGCGGGTCCACGCCGTTCAGCTTGGATTTGGACATGGTGCCGATACCCTGATAGTCGACGGCGGAACCGTCGCTGACCAGCTTCGCGCCGGTGATGCGGCCGCCTTCGTCCTTCACCATCTCCACTTCATTGGGTGAAAAGTACTGGATGCCGCCCTTGTCGGTGCGGCGCGAAAAGATGTGGTTGAGCACCATGCCCTGCGTCAAAAGATTCGCAAAAGGCTCGTCGTAGTTCACCAGTTTGAGGTCGCGCATCACCTTGCTCCAGAAGCGCGAATACAGCAGGTGCAGGATGGCGTGCTCGATGCCGCCGATGTACTGGTCCACCGGCATCCAGTGGTTGGTCTCGGCGTCCACCATCGCGTCAGACTTGAAGCCGCTGGCGTAGCGCGCGTAGTACCACGAGGAATCCACGAAGGTGTCCATGGTGTCGGTCTCGCGCTTGGCAGGCTTGCCGCACTTGGGGCAGGTGCAGTTCAAAAAGTCGGCGCGCTTGTGCAGCGGGTTGCCGCTGCCATCCGGCACGCAATCTTCCGGCAGCACCACCGGCAGTTGATCGTCCGGCACCGGGACGTCGCCGCAACTGTCGCAATGAATGATGGGAATGGGGCAGCCCCAGTAACGCTGGCGCGAGATGCTCCAGTCACGCAGACGGTACTGCACCTTCTTTTCGCCCAGACCCTTGGCGGCGAGATCGGTAGCGATGGCGTCGACGGCGGCTTCATAGGCCAGGCCGTCGTACTTGCCGCTATTGACACAAACACCATGTTCCTTGTCGCCATACCAGTCCTGCCATGCGGCAGGGTCGAACGGGCAGGCTTCGGAAGGATCAACCAATGCCGGATTGGCGCGGATTACTTCCTTGATCGGCAAGTTGTACTTCTTGGCGAAGCCGAAGTCGCGCTCGTCATGCGCCGGCACCGCCATCACCGCACCTTCGCCGTAGCCCATCAGCACGTAGTTGCCGACCCACACCGGCACCTGCTCGCCGGTGAGCGGATGGGTGACCTTGAGGCCGGTATCGACACCTTCCTTTTCCATGGTGGCGATGTCGGCTTCCATCACCGACACGTGCTTGCACTTCTCGACGAAGGCGGCGACATCCTTGTGGCTCTTTGCAGCGTGCGTGGCCAGCGGGTGCTCGGCGGCGACGACGACGAAGGTGACGCCCATGATGGTGTCGGCGCGCGTGGTGTAGACCCACAGCTTGCCGTCGTTGATGAGTGTGCCGTTGTCCTTGATGTCATGCGTGAACGCGAAGCGCACACCGTGGCTCTTGCCAATCCAGTTGGCCTGCATGGCCTTCACGCGCTCGGGCCAGCCCGGCAGCTTGTCGAGGTCGGCCAGCAGCTCTTCCGCGTATTGGGTGATGCCGAGGTAGTAGCCGGGGATCTCACGCTTCTCCACCAGCGCGCCGGTGCGCCAACCGCGACCGTCGATCACCTGTTCGTTGGCCAGCACGGTCTGGTCGACCGGGTCCCAGTTCACGGTCTGTGTCTTCTTGTAAGCGATGCCTTTTTCCAGCATGCGCAGGAACAGCCACTGGTTCCACTTGTAATAATCCGGCTCGCAGGTGGCGATCTCGCGCGTCCAGTCGATGCCCAGACCCAGTGACTTCAACTGCTGCTTCATGTAGGCGATGTTGTCGTAGGTCCATTTCGCGGGCGGCACCTGGTTGGCGATGGCGGCGTTCTCGGCGGGCAGGCCGAAGGCGTCCCAGCCCATGGGTTGCAGCACGCTGTAGCCGCGCATCTTGTGCCAGCGGGTCAGCACGTCGCCGATGGTGTAGTTGCGCACATGGCCCATGTGCAGCTTGCCCGAGGGATAGGGGAACATGGACAGGCAGTAATACTTCGGCTTGCCGGCTTCCTGGCGAGCGCGGAAGGTTTGGGTCTGTTCCCAGTGCTGCTGAGCGGCGGCTTCGATGTCTTTTGGGGTGTAACTTTGTTGCATGATGAAGGTCGTTTTACAGATGCTGGACGAAAATGTAGCAACATTATATCGGCAAGGTGTGCGGGGCAGGGGGCATCGTTGCCAAGTTAGTGGAAAGGCTGGGGTTTCTGCTAGAATCATCGTCCAAAAATTTTTTACAAACTTTCTCAGGAGAGAGAACCCATGTCCGCCAAGCATCCCGTCATCGCCGTCACCGGCTCGTCCGGCGCCGGTACCACCACCGTCAAACGCGCGTTCGAGAACATCTTCCGCCGCGAGAAGATCAACGCCGCCGTCGTCGAAGGCGACAGCCTGCACAGCCTGGACCGCATGGCGTTCCGCGCCGCCGCCGCCGAGGCCACCAAGAACGGCAACAACCATTTCAGCCACTTCGGCCCGGAAGCCAACCACTTTGATAAGATCGAAGCGATGTTCAAGGAATATGGCGAAACCGGCATGTGCAAGCGCCGCTACTACGTGCACAGCGAGGCCGAAGCCGAAGAGCACAACAAGCACTTCAACCTGACCGACCTGAAACCCGGCATGTTCACGCCGTGGGAAGACATCGAGGAAAACACCGACCTGCTGTTCTATGAAGGTCTGCACGGCCTGGTGAAGCATGAAGAAAAGGGTATCGATGTCAGCCGCTATGTCGACCTCGGCATCGGCGTGGTGCCGGTGGTCAACCTGGAGTGGATCCAGAAGATCCACCGCGACAAGGCCGAGCGCGGCTATTCGGCCGAAGCGACCGTAGACACCATCCTGCGCCGCATGCCGGACTACATCAAGTACATCACCCCGCAGTTCTCGCGCACGCACATCAACTTCCAGCGCGTGGCCACGGTGGACACCTCCAACCCCTTCATTGCGCGCGACATCCCGACTCCGGACGAGAGCTTCGTGATCATCCGCTTCCGCGATCCCAAGGGCGTGGACTTTCCCTACTACCTGCAGATGATTCCGAACTCCTTCATGTCCCGCGCCAACACCCTGGTGGTGCCCGGCGGCAAGATGAGCTATGCGATGGAGATCATCCTGTCGCCGATCTTGCACGACATGATCGAGAAGAAGAACAAGAAGTAAACAGCGCCCAAGACGTTGCACGGACGGGGAAGCGGAGACGCTTCCCCGTTTTTGTTTATGGCTGGGCGGAGCATGGCCTGTGGGATAATCCGGCCATGAATGCTTCCCTGCTTTCCGGTCTCAATCCCGAACAACGTGCCGCCGTCGAACTCCCCGCCCGGTCCGCACTGATCCTGGCGGGGGCGGGCAGCGGCAAGACGCGCGTGCTCACCACGCGCATCGCCTGGCTCATCAGCACCGGGCAAGTCTCGCCCTTCGGCATCCTTGCGGTGACCTTCACCAACAAGGCGGCGAAGGAGATGCAGACGCGCCTTGCCGCCATGCTGCCCATCAATACGCGCGGAATGTGGATCGGCACCTTCCATGGCCTGTGCAACCGCATGTTGCGCGCGCACCACCGCGAAGCCAACCTGCCACAGACCTTCCAGATTCTCGATTCCGGTGACCAGCTTTCGGCCATCAAGCGCCTGATGAAGGAGATGAACGTCGACGACGAGAAGTATCCGCCGCGCGAGATGCAGCACTTCATCAGCGGGCGCAAGGAGGAAGGGCTGCGCGCGCACGAGGTGGAAGCCTACGATCCCTATACACGGCGCAAGGTCGAGGTGTATGCCGAATACGACAAGCAGTGCCAGCGCGAGGGCGTGGTGGATTTTGCCGAGCTGCTGTTGCGTTGCTACGAGCTGCTGCAGCGCAACGCGGCGCTGCGCGAGCACTATCAGGCGCGCTTCAGGCACATTCTGGTGGACGAGTTCCAGGACACCAACCCGTTGCAGTACCGCTGGCTCAAGTTGCTGGCCGGGCAGAACAACGCCCTGTTCGCCGTGGGCGACGACGACCAGTCCATCTACGCCTTCCGTGGCGCCAATGTCGGCAACATGCAGGCGCTGCTGCGCGACTTCCAGGTCGAGAGCGTCATCAAGCTGGAGCAGAACTACCGTTCCCACGCCAACATCCTCGATGCGGCCAACGCGTTGATCGCCAACAACCGCGAGCGTCTGGGCAAGAACCTGTGGACCGATGCCGACAAGGGCGAGCCGATCCGCGTGTACGAAGCGGGCACCGATGTCGACGAGGCGGCCTTCATCGTGGAAGAAATCAAGCAGCTCAACCGTGAAGGCGTGCGCCTGTCGGAGATGGCGCTGCTGTACCGCTCCAACGCGCAGTCGCGCGTGCTGGAGCATGCGCTGGTGTCGGCGGGCTTGTCGTACCGCGTGTATGGCGGCCTGCGCTTCTTCGAGCGGCAGGAGATCAAGCACGCGCTGGCCTACCTGCGCTTGATGGAGAACAGCGATGACGACAACGCGCTGCTGCGCATCATCAACTTCCCCACGCGCGGCATTGGCGCGCGCAGCATCGAGCAGTTGCAGGAAGCCGCCAGGCAGCAAAACACAACCCTGTATGACGCGGCGGCCCGGGCGGGCGGCAAGGTCACCGCCTTCGTCGGCATCATCGAAGCGCTGCGCAGCGCGACGAAAGGGTTGCCGCTGCCGGAGGTGATCGACCATGTGCTACAGCACAGCGGGCTGCTCGGACACTACGAAACCGAGAAGGCTTCGCCCAGCAAGAAGCGCGAGGCCGAAGAGCGGCTGGACAACCTCAACGAACTGCTCAACGCGGCCACGCTGTTCGTGCACGAGAACGAGGACGACAGCCTCACTGCCTTCCTCACCCATGCCTCGCTGGAGGCGGGCGAGCACCAGGCGGGCGACAGCGAGGACGCGCTGCACCTGATGACGGTGCATGCCGCGAAAGGTTTGGAGTTCCACACCGTGTTCATCACCGGGCTGGAAGAGGGATTGTTCCCGCACCAGAACAGCATCGACAGCGGCGATTTGGATGAAGAGCGTCGCCTGATGTATGTGGCCATCACCCGCGCGCGCCGCCGCCTGTATCTCACCTTCGCGCAGAGCCGCATGCTGCACGGCCAGACGCATTACGGCGCGGTGTCCAGCTTCCTGCGCGAGATACCCGAGGGACTGTTGCACTGGTTGACGCCGCGTTTCACGGCGCGCAAGACGTTCGACAACAGCCAGCGCGAGACAGACAGTTATATCGCCGCGTTCGGCGGGGTGAGCACCGAACCCGCCCCGCCGTCACCGAAGTCGGTATGGCGCATCGGCCAGCGCGTGTTTCACCAGAAGTTCGGCGAAGGCGTGGTGACGGATACCGAGGGCAGCGGCAATGAAGGCCGGGTGCAGGTCAACTTCAAACGTGCCGGCAGCAAGTGGCTGGCGCTGGAATATGCCAAGCTTACCGCCATCTGACCCCGTGCTGGATGCGCAGCTGCGTTTGCTGGTCGAGAGCTATGCGCGGCTGACGGGCAAGGCGATGCTGAAGGGAGTGCCGCCAGATGGGTCGGCCCTGCGCGCAGCACTGTGGCGCGCCCCCTTCGCCATCGTGGCGCATGGCATCGAAGCCGATCCCGTCTTCTTCTACGGCAACCAGTATGCCTTGCGGCATTTCGGAATGAACTTCGAGGAATTCGTACAGCTGCCTTCGCGCCTGTCGGCCGAGCCGGTGAACCAGCAAGCGCGCGAGCAGGCGTTGCGCAAGGTGGCCGAGCGCGGGTATATCGACGGTTATTCCGGCATGCGCGTGGCGAAGAGCGGTCGACGTTTCCTGATCGCGGATTGCACGATCTGGAACCTGCTGGATGCGGAGGGGCGCTATCACGGACAGGCGGCGATCTTCGTGGCGCAAGATCAAGGTGAGCAACAAGGAGAGAAGTGATGAGCAAATCGTACAAAGAGATCACGCACGACATCAGCACCGAGCTGAAGACCTTCCGCAAGGAAGTACAGGCGCCGATGGCGGGCTTCGATGCGATGGCGATCTCCGCCATGAAAGACGGCGTGCTGAGCGCCTTGCAGAAGGAATTGATTGCCACCGGCATCGCGGTGTCCACCCGCTGCTCAGGCTGCATCGGCTTCCATGTGCGTTCGCTGGTGAAGCTGGGCGCGACGCGCGAACAGGTCAACGAGATGCTCGCGGTGGCGGTGTATATGGGCGGCGGTCCGTCGCTGATGTATGCGGCCGAGGTGCTGCGTGCCTGGGAGGAGTTCTCGGTTCAGTCCTGAGCGTGTTCCGGCGGCGGGAACTTCGCCACCAGCTTGTCTGGCAGTTCGCCCTTGCCCGCCATCGCATAGCCGTTGAAGGCCATCACCGAGGTAACCAGCACGAACACCAGCGTCGGCATCAGCGCGATGCGGGTGAGCGCGGTCCACAAGATTTTCGCCATGTGCGGGTCGTGCGAAATCTGGCTGATGAGCCAAGCGAGCAGGATCAGCGTGGCCGAAATGGCATAGCCGATCAGCAGCAGGCGGCAGCGCGTCCAGGCCAGACGCCAGTGCATCTGTACGAACCATACCCCGTCCTGCTGGCTGCGCCAGTGGATATAGGCCATCAGCGCGCCGGAGCAGACGAGCGGGATGAGCAACCCGGCCATGCCGATCTTCATCGCCAGCACGGCGGGGGTCATCAGCAGGTCGAAGGCGAACAGGCCGACGATGAACACGTTATGCGGCGTCTGCGCGAGCTGTCTCGCCTGCGGGCTGGGGTTGAACTGCATCAGGTCTTCTCCTGCCCGGTGGCGGGTGGTGGCACAGTCTCGTCCAGCCACGGGAAGATGTTGCGGTAGCTGACATACAGCGAGGCCAGCCCGAGCGGCATCAGCAGCAGCATGCCGATGCCGTAAGGCAGGATGCCGAACACCATGGTGAAGAACTGCATGATCAGGCTGTAGACGGTGTACGGCACGATGTTGCGCAGGGTGCCGACGAAGCTGGCGCGCAGCGCGAGCCAGGCTGCCGCCGCGGCTAGCGACAGCAGCCCCAGGGCAGGCCAGCGGAATCTCCACAGCCGGCTTGCCTCGCACGAGTTTGCCTGCACACGTTGATTCAAAAGCACGTTTCGACCAGGCCGAGC
>JBBIGX010000034.1:0-7960 GCA_037447315.1 Gallionellaceae bacterium
ACAGAAGGGTTGATAAAGAGTTGCTTCATATTGGAAGTCCTCGTGCAACCCTTCTGTTTTCGTAATCGATCCTGAGCAACACCGCGACCGCGATCAGGTTCACTACCAGGCCACTGCCGCCGAAGCTGAGGAAGGGCAGGGTCAAGCCCTTGGTCGGCAGCACGCCCATGTTCACGCCGATGTTGATCATCGCTTGCACGCCCAGCCACACGGCGATGCCTTGCGCCACCAGTGCCGCATACAGGCGGTCGGACATCGCGGCCTGGCGGCCGATGGCGAAGGCACGCACGATGAGCCCGCCGAACAGCAGCAGCACGGCGGAGACACCGAACAGGCCGAGTTCTTCGGCGATCACCGCAAGCAGGAAGTCGGTGTGCGCTTCGGGCAGATAGAACAGTTTCTCCACGCTCGCCCCCAGGCCGACCCCCAGCCATTCGCCGCGACCGAAGGCAATCAGCGCGTGGCTCAACTGGTAACCCTTGCCGAAAGGGTCCGACCAGGGATCGAGGAAACCCAGCACGCGCTGCATGCGGTACTCGGAAGAGAAGATGAGCGCAGCAAAGGCCAGCGGCAAGGCAAAGGTCAGTGCGCCGAATATCTTCAGATTGAATCCGCCCAGCCACAACATGCTCATGGCGATGGCGCATACCACCACGAAGGCGCCCATGTCCGGCTCCAGCAGCAGCAACGCGCCAACCAGCGCCATCACCATGAACATCGGCACGAAGGACTGCATAAAGTGGTCGCGCACCGCCGCCTTGCGCACGGCGTAATCGGCGGCATACAACACCGCGAACAGCTTCATCAGTTCGGAGGGCTGCATGTTGAACACGAACAGCGATATCCAGCGGCGGCTGCCATTGACCGATTTCCCGATACCGGGGATCAGCACCAGGATCAGCAACACCACCCCCACCACGAACAACAGCGGCGCATATTTCTGCCATGTCCGCGTCGGCACCTGGAAAGCGATCACCGCGAATACCAGACCGATGGCCATGAACAAGCCATGGCGCAGCAGATAGTAGGTCGCCTGATGGCCGGTGTACTTGTCGGCCTCGGCCGTGGCGATGGAAGCGGAATACACCATCACCAGCCCGGTGGCGAGCAGTGCGGTGACCAGCCAGGCCAATACCGTGTCGTACTCGGCCACGGCGCGGCGTGGTGCATTGAGCGCCATGTTCAGCATGTCGCCTCCCTGCGCTTCACCGCCGCGATAAAGGCCTCCGCACGGTGCAGATAGTTGCGGTACATGTCGAAGCTGGCGCAGGCTGGCGACATCAGCACCGCATCGCCGCGCTGCGCCATGGCGGCCGCCCTCTCCACCGCCTCATCCATGTCGCGCGCACGCAGCACCGGTTTACCGCAACCCGCGATCGCCCGTTCGATGCGTGGCGCATCGCGCCCGATCAACACCACGGCACGTGCGTGCTGCGCCACGGCTGTTCTCAGCGGCGAGAAATCTTGGCCTTTGCCGTCGCCGCCGAGGATCACCACAGCCGGCTTGCCAAGCCCCTTGAGCGCGGCTTCGGTGGCGCCGACATTGGTCCCCTTGGAGTCGTCGTAATACGTGACACCGCCGATCTCGGCCACCTTCTCCACGCGGTGCGGCAGCCCCCTGAACGCGCGCAGTGCGGCGACCAGCGGCGGCAGCGGGATGTCCAGCGCCCGGCACAACGCCAGCGCGGCCAGTGCGTTCGCCACGTTATGCAGACCGCTCACCTGCAGCTCATCGGCACGCATGATCTTCTGCGTGCCCTGCATCAGCCAGGTGATCGCGCCTTCGCGGCTGACACCCCAGTCATGCGCGCTGCGCGGCAGATCGAGGCCAAAGCTCACCCGTTTGCGATCATCCAGCGCCAGCGCCATACTGCGCGCGTCGTCGCGGTTCAACACCTGTACACCCTTGCCCTGAAAGATGCGCGCCTTGGCGGCGGCATAGGCCTCCATGCTGCCGGCGTAACGGTCGAGATGGTCCTCGCTGATATTGAGCACCGTCGCCACATCCGCCGCCAGCGTGTACGTCGTCTCCAGCTGAAAACTGGACAGTTCCAGCACCCACACCTGAGGCTGCCGCTTGCGCGCGCGCAAGGCATCCAGTACGGCGGGAGAGATGTTGCCCGCCACCTGCGTATCCAGCCCGGCCGCCGCGCACATCGCCCCCACCATGCTGGTGGTGGTGGTCTTGCCGTTGGCGCCAGTGATGGCGATGACCTTGGTCGTGCGGCGATAGTTGTGCGTATTCAGCAACTGCGCCAGCAATTCCACATCGCCCTCGACCGGGATGCCGCGCGCCATGGCCTGCTGCACCAGCGGCGTCGCCACCGGCACGCCGGGACTGATGGCGATACGGTCCACACCTTCCAGCAGCTCGTCGGCGAACGGGCCGCAGTGCACCTCAGCCTGCGGCAGCTCGCTGCGCAGCGTGGCGATGCCCGGCGGTTCCAGGCGGCTATCGGCGACGGTCAAATGCGCCCCCTGCTCCACCAGATAGCGCGCGAGCGACAACCCGGTCTCGCCGAGACCGAGGACCAGCACCGATTTGTCACGCAAAGAGGTCATCTCAGTTTCAGGGTCGACAGTCCGATGAGTACCAGCAACATGGTGATGATCCAGAACCTGACCACGACCTGGGTCTCCTTCCAGCCTTTCTGCTCGAAATGGTGGTGCAGCGGCGCCATCAGCAGGATGCGCTGGCCGGTGCCGTAGCGCCTCTTGGTGTATTTGAACCAGGACACCTGCAGCATCACCGACACCGCCTCGACCACGAACACGCCGCCCATGATGAACAGCACCAGTTCCTGGCGGATGATGACCGCCACCGCACCCAGCGCCGCGCCCAGCGCCAGCGCGCCGACGTCGCCCATGAACACCTCGGCCGGATAGGCGTTGAACCAGAGGAAGGCCAGACCCGCGCCGGAGAGGGCGGCACAGAACACCGCCAGCTCGCCCGCGCCGGGGATGGAAGGTTCGCCCAGATATTTGGAGAACTCGGCGTGGCCGGCAACATAGGCGAACACCGCCAGCGCCGCCGCCACCATCACCGTCGGCATGATCGCCAGGCCGTCGAGACCATCGGTCAGGTTCACCGCGTTGCTGCTGCCGACGATGACCAGATAGACCAGCACGATGAAACCCACCATGCCGAGCGGAATGGCGAAGTTCTTGAAGAACGGCACGATGAGTTCGGTGTGTTGCGGCAGCGTGGCATGAGTCCACAGATAGATGCCGACCGACAGCGCGATCAGCGACTGCCAGAACATCTTGGCGCGCGCGGACAGGCCGTCCGGGTTCTTGTAGACCACCTTGCGATAGTCATCCACCCAGCCGATGGCGCCCACGCCCAGCGTGGTCAGCAACACCACCCACACATAGGCGTTGTGCAGGTCGCCCCACAGCAGCGTGGTGATGGCGATCGAGGTCAGGATCAGCGCGCCGCCCATGGTCGGCGTGCCGGCCTTGACCAGATGCGTCTGCGGACCGTCGGTGCGCACCGCCTGGCCGATCTTCATCGCCGTCAGCTTGCGGATCATCCACGGGCCGAGCATGAACGAGATGACCAGCGCGGTCATCGCCGCCAATACCGCACGCAACGTGATGTAGTTGAACACGCTGAATGCGCGGATATCCTGGGCCAGCCATTGGGCTAATGCGAGCAGCATGCTTCCTCCTGTGGCGCCGCGCAGGCCTGCACGACGCGTTCCATCCTCATGAAGCGCGACCCTTTCACCAGCACCGTGGTCTGCGCATCCAGTCCTTGTTCCAGTTCCTTCTGCAGATCCTCGATGCCGGAAAAATGCCGGGCTCCGGTTCCGAATTCACCCACCGCCAGCGCGCTCAGTTCGCCGAGCGCGAACAGGCGGTCGATGCCCAGTTCGCGTGCCGCGATGCCGATCTCGCGATGGAACTGCGCCGCGTTCTCCCCCAGCTCTCCCATGTCACCTAGCACGAAGATGCGCTTGCCCGGTGCTTGCGCCAGCACTTCCAGTGCGGCGCGCATCGAGGCCGGATTGGCGTTGTAGGTATCGTCGATCAGCGTGGCGCCGTGCACGGCCGGTTTGCGCTGCAGACGTCCCGCCACGCCACCGAACGCCGCCAGCGCCTGCGCGATGGTGGCGAGCGGCACATGCAGCGCCAGCGCTGCCGTCGCAGCGGCCAGCGCATTGCGCGCATTGTGCTCGCCCGGTACGTGCAGCAGCACCTGCAACTCGCCGGCCGGGGTGTGCGCACGCAACAGCCCGCCATAACCCTGCGCCTGCCAGTCGCCCTTGACGGCGGCGTCATGCGTCAGCGCGAAGTCGTACACGCGATGCCTGCCGGCCAGCGTGCGCCACAGTGCGGCATGTGCGTCGTCGGCATTGATGACGGCCGTGCCCTGCGCCGGTAACCCGGCAAAGATCTCACCCTTGGCGCGCGCCACGCCTTCCACGCTGCCCAGCCCCTGCAGGTGCGCGCCGCTGGCATTGTTGACCAAGGCCGCGTCGGGTTGCGCGATGCGCGTGAGGTAATCGATCTCGCCCGCGTGGTTCATGCCCATCTCGATCACCGCGTAGCGATGCGACTCGCACAGCTTGAGCAGGGTAAGCGGCATGCCGATGTCGTTGTTGAAGTTGCCGCGCGTGGCCAGGACGCGCTCTTCGCCGCCCGCATGCGCGCGCAGGATGGCGGCCAGCATCTCCTTCACCGTGGTCTTGCCGTTGCTGCCGGTGATCGCGACCAGCGACAGGTCGAAGCGGCGACGCCACCAGGCAGCCAGCGCACCCAGCGCAAGGCGGGTGTCCGCGACATACAACACAGGACACGTCACCCCATGCAGTTGGCTGCCCTCGTTGACGATAGCGGCGACCGCACCCGCCTCTGCCGCCTGTGCGACGAACTGCGCACCGTCGAAACGCTCGCCCTTGAGTGCGATGAACAGGTCACCCGGCTGGATGCTGCGCGTATCGGTGGAGACTGCACTGCACTGGGCATCACCGCCTACGAGGCGGCCATGCAGCACCGGGGCGATCTGCGAGAGCTGCATCATGACCAGCGCTCCTCCGGCTTCCACATGCTCAAGGCGCGCTGCGCCAGCTCGGTGTCGGAAAACGGATGGCGCACCCCGGCGATCTCCTGATAGTCCTCGTGCCCTTTGCCGGCGATCAGCACGACGTCGTTGGCACGCGCCTTGGCGATGGCTTGCGCGATGGCGCGCGCACGGTCCTCGATCACCTGGCACTCGCCCTCGATGCCGGAACAGATCTCCGCGATGATGGCCGCCGGGTCTTCGCTGCGCGGGTTGTCGCTGGTGACGATGCACACATCGGCGAAGCGCGCCGCCACACGTCCCATCATCGGGCGCTTGCCACGGTCGCGGTCGCCGCCACAGCCGAACACGCAGATCACGCGGCCGCCGTGCTCGCCGCGCGCCTCGCGCAAGGTCAGCAGCACGTTCTCCAGGGCATCTGGCGTATGTGCATAATCGACCACCACCGTCGGCACTTCCTTGCCACCCAGTGTCTGCATGCGTCCCGGCACCGCTTTCTGCAAACCGAGTTCGCGCACCGCATCCTCGATATCCACTTCGCTCGCCAGCAACACGGCCAGTGCGCCGAGCAGATTGGAGGCATTGAAACGCCCGATCAGGCGGCTCTCCAGCTCTGCTTCACCCCAGCTGGTATGCAGCCGCAGCGACAGGCCGTGCATGTCGGCGCGCTGCAGCTTGCCGTGCACCATGCGGATGCCGAGACGGCCGGCGCGCTGCAGCGCCTCCTCACCCAGTCCGTAGCCGATGACCTCCGCCGTGCCGTCGCGCAGCGATGCGGCCAGCTCGGCGCCGTAGGCGTCATCCAGATTGACCACCGCATGCTTGAGCTGCGCCCAGTCGAACAGCTTGCGCTTGGCGGCGGCGTAACGCTGCATGTCGCCGTGATAGTCCAGGTGGTCGCGCGTCAGATTGGTGAGCAGGGCGACATCGAAATGCACGCCGTTGACGCGCCCCTGCTCCAGCGCGTGTGAGGAGACTTCCATCACCGCGGCCTGCGCCCCCTGACGGATGTAGTCGGCGAGCAGCCCATGCAGGCGCAGCGCGTCCGGTGTGGTGTTGGCACTCGGCAGCAACGCATCCGGGAAGCCGTTACCCAGTGTGCCGATCACCGCGCTCTTGCTGCCTACGCCGCCCCAGCAACGCGCCAGCCATTGGCTGATCGAGGTCTTGCCGTTGGTGCCGGTGACGCCCACCATCCACAATTTGTGCGACGGATGGCCGTAGACTTCGTCCGCGATGTATCCCGCCTGTTGGCGCAGGCCATGCACCGGCAGGTTGGGCACCGTCCATTGCGGCGGCCAGGTGAAACCGTCCGCTTCCCAAAGCACCGCATTGGCCCCCTGCGCGATGGCCTGCGCGATGTAGCGGCGGCCGTCGCTGGATTCGCCGGGATAGGCGACGAAGGTGTCACCTGCACGTACCTGGCGACTGTCGGAAACCAGATGCACGACCTCCACGCCGAGCGGCGACAGTTCACCGAGACGGAGCGCGTTCATGTCTCCTCCTCCACCAGCGGCGCCGCCTGCAGCACATTGTTCAGTGGCGCGTCATACGGCACATCCAGCACGCGCAGCGAGGTACTCATCACCCTGTTGAACACCGGCGCCGCCACCAGTCCGCCGTAATACTGACTGCCGCCCGGCTCATCCACCATCACCGCCACGATCAGGCGCGGATCGGAAGCCGGTGCCATACCGACGAACGACGCCACATACTCGTCGACATAGCGCCCGTTCTGCAGCTTGTGCGCGGTGCCGGTCTTGCCCGCCACGCGATAACCGCGGATCTGGGCCAGTGGTGCCGTGCCGCCCGGCTGCACCACCATCTCCAGCATGTCGCGCACGGCCCGCGCAGTGCGCGCCGAATAGACCGTCTTGCCCGCCGGCCGCGCATCCTGGCGCAACAAGCTGACCGGCATCAGCTCGCCGTCGTTGGCGAACACGGTATAGGCGCGCGCCATCTGCAACAGATTGACCGAAATGCCGTTGCCGTAGGACATGGTGGCCTGCTCGATGGGACGCCAGGTCTTGAAGTCGCGCAGGCGGCCCGCCGCCTCGCCAGGGAAGCCGCTGCCGGTGGGCGTACCGAAGCCGGTGTTGCGCAAATGTCCCCAGAACACCTGCGGCGGCAGCGAGAGCGCCATCTTGGCCGCGCCCACGTTGCTCGATTTCTGGATCACTTGGGCCACGGTCATCACGCCGTCAGGGTGCGTATCGTGGATGGTGCGACCGTTGATGGTGAGTTTGCCGTCACCGGTGTCGATGCGCGTCTCCGGGCGGAACTTGCCCGCCTCCAGCGCGGCAGCGGCGACGAACGCCTTCATGGTCGAGCCCGGCTCGAACAGATCGGTCACCGCGCGGTTGCGCATCAACGCCAGCGAGGCGCCACTCCGGTTGTTCGGATTGAACGCCGGCCAGTTGGCCAGCGCCAGCACTTCACCGCTCTTCGCGTCCAGCACCACGACGGAGCCGGACTTGGCCTTGTGGTCGATGACCGCCTGTTTGATCTCGCGGAAGGCGATGAATTGCAGTTTGCTGTCGATGCTGAGCGCGACGTCGCCACCCTCCTTCGGCGCGCGCAGGCTGGCCACGTCCTCGATGATGTGTCCGCGCCGGTCCTTGATCACGCGCTGGCTGCCCGGCTTGCCGCCCAGCCTGTCCTGCAACGCCAGCTCGATGCCCTCGCGGCCGTTGTCGTCCACATCGGTGAAGCCGAGCAGATGGGAGGTCACCTCGCCCGCCGGATAGTAGCGGCGATATTCGCGTTGCAGGGAGATGCCGGGGATGCCCAGTGCCGCCACGCGGCGCGCCTGATCCGGCGGCAACTGGCGCTTCAGGTAGACGAACTCGCGGCGCGGGTCGAGCTTGGCCTTCAGCGCCTCCGGCGTCATGCCGAGGATGCCGGCCAGATTGATCAGCTGGCGCATCGACAGTT